>JAFSJZ010000015.1 GCA_017449185.1 Oscillospiraceae bacterium | reverse complement strand
GGCTCCGGCGCGGGCCTGCCGCAGTTCCTGCACATCCCGGGCGAGAACCTGCTGGGCGTCTACTCCGCCAACGAGCTCCTGACCCGCGTGAACCTGATGAAGGCCTACCGCGACGACTACGACACCCCGATCAAGCGCTTCGGCCGCGTGGCGGTCGTCGGCGCGGGCAACGTCGCGATGGACGCGGCGCGCGTGGCCAAGCGCCTCGGCGCCGAGCACGTCTACATCTGCTACCGCCGCGGCCGCGACGAGCTGCCCGCCCGTCTCGAGGAGGTCGAGCACGCCGAGGCCGAGGGCATCGAGTTCAACCTGCTCAACAACCCCGTCGCCATCCACGGCGGCGAGGACGGCCATGTCACGGGCATCGAGCTCGTGCGGCAGGAGCTGGGCGAGCCCGACGAGAAGGGCCGCAGGAAGCCGGTTGCGGTCGAGGGCAGCAACTGGATCCTCGACGTCGACACGGTCGTCATCGCCATCGGTACCAGCCCCAACCCGCTGATCCGCAACACGACCCAGGGCCTGACCTTCACGAAGAAGGGCGGCATCGAGGCCGACGAGGGCGGCGTGACCGCGCGCGAGGGCGTGTTCGCCGGCGGCGACGCCGTCACGGGCAGCGCCACGGTCATCCTGGCCATGGGCGCGGGCAAGGCCGGCGCAAAGTCCATCGACGCGTATATCAAGAGCAAGAAGTAAGACTGTTTATTAAACCGGGGATGGGAGGAATCTTCCATCCCCGGTTTCATTTTATTCTGTAAGGGCGACCCTCGCGGTCGCCCGCTTTTCGCCTCTTAACAGTCTGGTAAGTGTCCATTTTCTCTTTGCTCGTGCAAAGGACGGGAGAGACGATCCCCTTTCTCTTGGACAAGCAAGAGAAAGGGGATCGCACCCTCCTCCCGCACTTATTTCTTGCCCTGCCGCGGGGATGGTGATATAATAAAAAAGTTCTCATACAATGCAAAAAACCCTCTCAACGGAGGATCCGATATGAATCTCAAAGCCATCCTCGCCATCGCCCTGTGCAAGCTGCTGCGCCTGCTCTCGCGCCTGCTGGGGCGCGGCGGCACCGCCATGCCGGGGCGCTGGGCGCTGAAGCTCTGCCCGGATCTGCTTGCGCGCCTGTCGAAGAACGTCAAGACCGTCGTCATCACCGGCACCAACGGCAAGACGACCAGCGCCCGTATCGTCGAGCAGGCCTTTCGCGAGCAGGGTCTTTCGTATCTGGCCAACCGCAGCGGCGCGAACCTTCTCAGCGGGGTCACGACGGAGTTCGTGATGAACTGCACGCTCGGCGGCAAAATGAAAAAGGAATACGCCGTCATCGAATGCGATGAGGCCGCGACCGTCAAGGTCTTTCCGCAGCTGCGGCCGCAGGTCGTGATCGTGACGAACCTCTTCCGCGACCAGCTCGACCGCTTCGGCGAGGTCACGCACACGCTCGGAAATATCCGCACCGCGCTCGAGAGCGTGCCGGAGGCGACGATTTGCCTCAACGCGGACTGCTCGCTCTGCTCCTCTCTTGCGCTGAGTCTGCCCAACCGCGCCGTATATTTCGGCCTTGAGCAGGGGGCTGTGCCGTCCCGCGCGAAGGCGGCCCTCTCCGACGCGACGCACTGCATCCGCTGCAAGACCGAATATGAGTACGACTATGTCAGCTACGGCCACCTCGGCGGCTTCCGCTGCCCGAAGTGCGGCTATGCCCGCCATGCGGCGGACTACGCGGTGACGGAGCTGATCGAGCAGCGCTCGTCCGGCAGCACCGTTGCCGTCTCGATCCGCGGCGAGAAGCAGATCGCAGAGATCAATCTCCCCGCGCTCTACAATGTTTACAATGCGATCGGCGCTCTCGCCGCGTCCGTGGAGATGGGCGTCGAAAAAGAAAAGGCTCTGCACGCGCTGGCTGTGTTCAAGGGCGGCTTCGGCCGGATGGAGGCTTTTCAGCTCGGACGCGCGGACGTGCGCATGATGCTCATCAAAAACCCGGCCGGCTGCAACCAGGTCATCGACTACCTCGAGGGGCTGCGCAACCGCTTCGTGCTCGTGATCTGCCTCAACGACCGCGGGGCCGACGGCACGGACGTCTCCTGGATCTGGGACGCGGAGTTCGAGCGCCTGAACAGCATTGCCGGAAGGATCGAAAAGATCATCGTCTCCGGCGACCGCGCGCAGGATATGCGCGTGCGGCTCAAATACGCCGGCATCCCGGACGCGAGCATCACCGTCGAGCATGATTACGAAAAGATCGTCAGCTCGCTCGAGACGCTCGAGACCGATATTTGCCTGATGCCGACCTACACTGCCACGCTCGAGCTGCGCGAGGTCATGGTGCGCCACTGCGGCGGCAAGCAGTTCTGGGAGGGCTGAGCAATGGAACTGAAGATCTGTCATCTGTATCCCGACGTGCTGAACCTCTACGGCGACGGCGGCAACATCGTATGCATGCAAAAGCGTCTGCTCTGGCGCGGCGTCGGCGCGGAGGTGACGCGCCTCGGCATCGGCAGCGCCGCCTCGCTCGCGGGCTATGACCTCGTGTTCATCGGCGGCGGACAGGACTTCGAGCAGCAGGTGCTGCTCGCGGATCTCCACCGCGGCCGCGCCGACGAGATCCGCGCGGCGGCAAACGACGGCGTTGTGTTCCTTACGATCTGCGGCGGCTACCAGATGCTCGGCCACTATTATGAGACCTTCGACGGCAAGCGCTGCGACTTTATCGGCCTGCTGGATCTCGTCACGGTCGGCGCGAAGCAGCGCATGATCGGCAACTACAAGTTCCGCTGCACCGAAAGCGCCGGCGGCAGCACGGTCGTCGGCTTTGAAAACCACAGCGGCCGCACGATGCTCGGCTCCTCGCTCGAGCCGCTGGGCACGGTACTCTCCGGCTACGGCAACAACGGCGAGGACAAGACTGAGGGCGCGCACTGGAAAAACGTCTTCGGCACCTACAGCCACGGCCCGATGCTGCCGAAGAACCCCGAATTCTGCGACCTGCTTCTGCGGACCGCGCTCGAGCGCAAGTACGGCAGCTCCTCGCTCGAGCCGCTGGACGACGCCGCGGAGAAGACCGCGCACGACGAGATGTGCGGCAAGCTGTGAGCTTAGTTTCTAGATTCTAGATTCCAGTTTCTAGAATACCGCATCGATAGTTGATCGCATCTCCCGTCCTTGAATACTAGACACTGGTAACTGTTTTCGGAGAAAACATGATGATACGCTTTTACAACGGAAAAACTCTGCTCTTCGACGGCGGGGCGCATCTGAGCGGCGACGAGGTCTGGACCGACGGCGGCCGGATCGTCTATGTCGGCCCCACGCGAGAAGACAAACCCCTCTTCGAGCGGGAGATCGACCTCGGCGGCGATCTGCTCCTCCCCGGCTTCAAGAACGCGCACACGCACACGGCCATGGTCTTTCTGCGCTCGCTCGCGGACGACATGCCGCTCAACGCCTGGCTCTCCGAGCAGGTCTGGCCCAACGAGGCAAAACTCGACGCCGAAGCCGTCTACGACCTCACGCGGCTCGGCATTCTGGAATACCTCTCCTCCGGCGTCACGGCCTCCTTCGACATGTACGTGAAGAACGACGCCTACGCGCAGGCGAACATCGACTCCGGCTTCCGCACGGTGATCTGCTCGGGGCTGAACAACTTCGACGCGGATCCCGAAAACATCGAGCGCGAATACCTGAAGTTCAACGCCCTGCACCCGCTGATCTCCTATCGCCTCGGCATCCACGCCGAGTACACGACCTCGCTCGAGCGTATGGAGTACGCCGTCTCTCTGGCGGAAAAGTATGAGGAGCCCTCCTTCACCCACCTGTGCGAAACGCGCGCGGAGGTCGAGGGCTGCCTCGAGCGATACGGCCTCACTCCGCCGCAGCTTTTGGACCGTCTCGGCTTCTTCCGCTACGGCGGCGGCGGCTTCCACTGCTGCCACATGAGCGAGGAGGACGTCGCCCTCTTTGCGGAAAAGAAGCTCTGGGCGATCACCAATCCCGCCTCGAACCTGAAGCTTGCCAGCGGGGTCGCACCCGTCGAAAAAATGCGCCGCGCGGGCGTGCCGCTCGCCATCGGCACCGACGGAGCGGGCAGCAACAACGCTCTCGACATGTTCCGCGAGATGTATCTCGTCTCGGCGCTGCAGAAGGCCGCGACGTCCGACGCCTCCGCCTGCCCGGCCGAGAGCGTGCTCGAGATGGCCTGCGTCGGCGGGGCGAAGGCGATGGGCCTTCCGGACTGCGCCGGCATCGCCCCGGGCATGCGGGCCGACCTCGTCGTGCTCGACCTTCAGCGGCCGAACATGCAGCCGGAGAACAACGTTGTCAAAAACATCGTTTACGCCGGCTCGAAGGAAAATGTGCGCCTGACGATGGTGGAGGGTCGCATCCTCTACGAAGAAGGCGAGTTCTTCGTCGGCGAGAGCGCCGAGCGCATCTACGACAAGGCAAACGCCTTTATGAAGAAAATCAGGGGATGACATGAAAAAGATAGACCTCCACATCCATACCACCGCCTCCGACGGCACCTGCACGCCCGAGGAGGTCGTGCGCGAGGCCGCGCGCCTCGGCCTCGCCGCCGTCGCGATTACCGACCACGACACGGCCGAGGGCTATCTGCGCGCCGCGGCCGAGGGAGAAAGCTGCGGTCTCGAGGTCGTGCCCGGTATTGAGATCAGCACCAAGTTCCGTTCGGCAGTGCACATCCTCGGCTACTATATCGACGTTGCCTCCCCCGCGCTGGACGAGGTGCTCGACTGGATGCATCGCGACCGCGAAGAGCGGAACGTCAAGCTCTGCGCGATGCTGCGCGCGAGCGGCGTCGACATCGACATCGAGCGCATGCACGCACGCTTCGGGGATCTTGTCGGCCGGCCGCACTTTGCCGAGATCATGATCGAAAACGGCATGGCGCGGGACATCAACGACGCTTTCGAGCGCCTGCTCAACAAAAACATGCCCTTCTTTATCCCACGGCAGTTTTTGTCCATCGAGCGCTCGATCGAGATCATCCGCGAGGCGGGCGGCACGCCCGTGCTGGCCCACCCCTTCCAGTACCGGCTGGACGACGCGGCCCTGCGCGAGCTGATCGAGCACTGCATGGCAAGCGGGCTCGAGGGCATCGAATGCCGCTATACCGGCTATGACGCCGCACAGTGCGCCTATCTCGAGGCGCTCGCGGAGGAATACGGCCTTGTCAAGACCGGCGGCAGCGACTTCCACGGCGCGCACAAGCGCGAGATCCGTCTCGGAGAGGGCGGGGGAGAACTGTGCGTGCCTTACGCCTTTTTGGAGGCGCTGAAGGAGCACCGCGGAAAAACTTAAGTTGACAAAGCGGAGAAAATACCGTTTACTATAAAAAAAGAAAAAACAGGAGATCTGCCATGGCCAGAACAAGAAAACGCAGCGGCGACAGACGGGACGGACGTCTGCTGCGCTCGCTGCCGGCTTTTTCCAAATTCATCCCCTTCATCATGCCCGAGCGGAACGACGCGATGATCTTCTACGACGAGAGCTTTGAGGTCACGACGGTCGACCGCGAGCTGCGCCGCCTGCGCGTGGACGGCTACAAGGGCATCGGCATGCTGCACTTCCTGATCGCCACGCACATCCGCTGCATCTCGATGCTGCCGGCCATCAACCGCTTTATCGCGGGCCGCCGGATCTTTGCCCACGACGACATCACGATCGTCATGGCGGTCAAGCGCTCGCTGTCCGTCGACGCGACCGAGACCACGATCAAGGTGCACTTCCAGCCCACAGACACGATCTTCGACGTCTACCGCAAGCTCAACGAGAAGATCGAGGAGATCAAGACCAGCGAAGAGGACAACAACACCGAACAGGTCGCCGATACGCTGACAAAGGCCCCGCGCTTCCTGCTCCGCCTGGCGATCGCCGCCCTGCGCGTGCTGGACTACTTCGGCCTCATCCCCGACTCGCTGATCGAGGCCAGCCCTTTCCACGGCTCCATGATCATCACGGACATGGGCTCGCTGCGCATCGGGCCGGTGTTCCACCATATCTACAACTTCGGCACGCTGCCTGTCTTCGTCGCCTTCGGCGCCAAGCGCCATGCCTATGAGATCAACCGCCACGGCAAGGTCGACGACAACAAGTATGTCGACTGCAAGTTCGTCATCGACGAGCGCATCGCCGACGGCCATTACTTCGCGCAGTTTCTTCAGGCCTACCGCTATATCTTCCAGCACCCCGAGATCCTAGAGAAGGCGCCCAGCCGCGTCATCGAGGACGTGCGGTAAGCGCTGCGCGAAAAAGGACTCCCGCTCCATTTCGGAGCGGGAGTCCTTTTTCGTTTCTAGTATCTAGTTTCTAGTGTCCGGTACTCAAGGACGGGAGATGTGATCGACTGTCGATGCGATATTCCAGAAACCAGAATCTGGAATCTAGAAACTAGTCCGCCCGGAAGCCCTCGCCGTGGACTTCGGTGGAGTCCATCACAAAGGTAAAGGCTTTCGGATCGGTCTGGCGGATGAGGCGCAGCGTCTGGGCGACCACACTGCGGCGCGTCACGGTCATGACGATCTGCTTGCCCTCGCCGGTGTAGCCGCCGAAGGCGGGGATCAGCGTCGTGCCGCGGTCGGTCTGCTCGTTGAGCGCCGCCGCGACCGCCTCGCCCTTTCCGGTGACGGTGTAGATGACCTTGGCGTAATCCACGCCCTGTGTCAGCGTGTCGATGACCTTCGAGCAGACGTAGATCGTGATCGCGGAGTAGATCGCCACGTCGAAGTCGCGAAAGATGGCCGTGGCGATCACGACGACCGTAATATCGACAAACATCAGCAGCGTGCCGGTCGGCAGGTTGGGCAGGAACTTCTTCAGGATCAGCGCCAGCAGATCGGTGCCGCCGGTCGAGACGCCGCGGATGAAGAGCATGCCCATCCCCAGACCCGTGACCACGCCGCCCATCAGCGAGGCGACCAGCGTATCAGAGGTATAGGTCGGCAGAAAGCGGCTGCCGATCTCGATGAAGAAGGAGAGCAGCAGCGTGGAGATCAAGGTGAAGAGGAGCGCGCGCGCGCCGAGCCGCCGCCAGGCCGCGATCAGCAGAGGAATGTTCATCATCAGCGTCCAGACGCTCACGCGGATGGGGGTGATAAAGGCCAGCGCCGTCGCAAGACCCGACACGCCGCCCGGCGCGATGTCGTTCGGGACCGTGAACATCGCCAGCGCAAAGCCGACGAGCGCCGTGCCCAGCACCGTATAGATCAGGTCGACCGCGACGTCTTTGGGCGTGTAGTTTCCGAAAACCTTTTTCATTGGCTCTCTCCCGAAAAGCAAAAATGGCAGCGCGTTTTGGGTCTGCGCCCGGAAAGAACGGCGCCGTCATATTTTACCATGATTCCGGCAAAAAACCAAGAGGGGAGTGAAAACGCCGGAGCGGCGAATGAATACGCGGATTATTGGAATAAATACCCATTTTTATTCGAAAAACCGCGCCAAACGGGAGAAATCAGCGACCAAACAACGAAAAAACTTGCATTTTGATATAAAACATAATATAATGACGCATGCCGAAGCTTTGCCAGCAGGAGGAATGATCTTATGAAGTCAACGGGAATTGTAAGAAAAGTCGACGAGCTCGGCCGTATTGTGCTGCCCATCGAGATGCGCCGCACGCTGGATATCGGGGAGAGAGACAGCCTTGAGATCTACGTCGAAGGAGACGGGATCATCCTGAAGAAGCACCAGAACGCGTGCGTTTTCTGCGGAACCACAAAGGACGTCGTATCCTTTGAGGGCAAAAACATCTGCCCGGACTGCCTCGGAAAACTGAAGGCTTTCTGATGCAGAGATACAGACAAACAGGCCGACAGGCGGCGGTTTCAGGATTTGAAACTGCCGCCTGTCATGTTTTTATCGGCGATAGATCCGCCGGAATTCCTCGCTCGGCGCCCCGTTTTCATCCTCGAGCAGGAGCGCGCGCTCGACACACAGTCCGGGCGCGCCGCCGCGCCGCCCTTCGATCAGCGCCAGAGACGGAGCCGCGCCGGGCCGCGCGCAGACGAGACGAAGCCGTTTCGGCTCAAGCCCCTGCGCGCTCATCGCGACAAAGATCTCGCTGAGCCGCTCCGGCTTGTGCACAAGACAAAAGCGCCCGCCCGTGCGGCAGAGAAAGGCCGCGGCCGCGACGAGCTGGGCGAGCGTGCAGTTCACTTCGCCCCGCGCCGCCGCGCGCTTTGCGTCGGAAGGGTGCGCGCCGCTTCCGAGCGGATAGAAGGGCGGATTGGAGACGACGAGATCAAACGAGCCCGCGCGAAAGAGCGAACGCGTCTGACGGATGTCGCCGCAGACGACGCGGGCGCGCCCCTCCCAGCCGTTCTCCCGGAGATTTTCCTCCGCGAGCGCCGCGGCCTCCTCCGAGAGCTCGAGCCCGGTCATGTGCAGGTCTTCCGTCCTGGCGAGCAGCAGCAGCTCCAGCGCGCCGGAGGCGCAGCCGAGGTCGATGCCGCGCTTCATGCCCGCGAGCGGCACAAAATCGGCGAGCAGAACGCTGTCCGTGCCGAGCGGGAAAGGCGCCCACTGCGCGAAACGCGGCCCGCCGGGCCAAAGTTCGGTGAATTCGGTCATACTTCCTCCTTGATCAACAAAAAAAGAGGGCCTGTGGCCCTCTTTTTTTGCCCCTTGAAAGGATTGTCGATTATTCGGCGACAATGGCCTCGGCCGGGCAGTTGGCCGCGCAGGTGCCGCACTCAAGGCACTTGTCGGCGTCGATCTCATAGTGCAGCTCGCCCATGTCGATGGCCTCGGCCGGGCAGTTGGCCGCGCAGGTGCCGCAGGACAGGCACTCGTCGGTGATCACGTAAGCCATGTATGTATCCTCCATCTTTATGATTTGATCCCTCGGGGGACCGTTTTCGCCACCATTGTAACACATCCTTTTCAAAAATCAATTGTTAATTTTGAACGGACTGATAACAATTCCGGAAAAATGGAGATAATTTTGATGCCCCGCCTCCCTTCGCCTTTTTCATCGTGCATGGCGGGGGATAATCATAGCGATCAGCTCTGGCAGGGGAGGAGCTTGCCCCTCCCGCCCTTTCATCATCCCGTCCCCCGGAGGAGTGCATCCATGAGGAGCAACGAGAAATTCACACAGCGCGCCGAGAGCGCAATCGAAAACGCACGCACCGAAGCCGCGGCCCTGGGCCACAGCTATGTCGGCAGCGAGCACCTGCTCCTGGGCATTCTCTCCGAGCAGGACGCCATGGGCGAGCGCGTGCTGCGCCGCTGCGGAGCAGACCTCGAGACGCTGCGCCGTCTCACGGCGGAAGAACTCGGCCGAGGCTGCCCCGGCGCGCCGGCGCAGGGCTTCAGCGCCGAGGCAAAGACCCTGCTCGAAAGCGCCGGGCGCGAGGCAAAACGCCGCGGCCGCGGCTTTATCGGCACGGAGCACCTGCTCTTCGCAATCCTGCGCGACGGCAGCTGCGGGGCGTGCAGACTGCTTCGCCGCGGCGGGATGGATTCCGATGCGGCGCTTGCCGCTCTCGGAGAGCTCTTCGGCGGCGCCGAGGAGGGACGCGGCGCCTTGCCGAACGCCTCTTCCGCACGGCCCGCCGGGCTGCGCCGTGCCGAGACGCGTACGCTTGACCAGTACGGCCGCGACCTCACCGCGCTTGCCCTTGCGGGCGGGATCGACCCGGTGGTCTGCCGCGAAAAGGAGATACGCCGCACGGTGCAGATCCTCTCTCGCCGTACGAAAAACAACCCCGTCCTCGTCGGCG
>JAFSJZ010000014.1 GCA_017449185.1 Oscillospiraceae bacterium | reverse complement strand
GCTGGACCAGCATGAAGTGCTGGTGCACCATGCCGATGCCGGCCGCGATCGCGTCGCGCGGGTTGTTCATTTCGATCTTCTTGCCGTTGACCAGAATGTCGCCGGAGGTGGGCTTGAGCAGACCGTAGAGCTGGTTCATCAGCGTCGATTTGCCCGCGCCGTTTTCGCCGAGGATCGCGTGGATCTCGCCTTTGTGGACCGTGAGATTGATGCCGTCATTGGCCGTGAAATCGCCGAATCTCTTGACGATGTTGCGCATTTCAATGACGGGCGTATTCATGTCCACATACTGTTTTGCCAAAATTGACCGCCCCCTGTATCTGAAAAATGTTTACCCGAGTCCGTGCGGGCTTTCCGCCCGGGGAGTGCGCCATAAAGTTGATACTTTATTGTAACATACGCGCGGGCATATTTCTACTGTTTCTTAAGCCGATTTGACAAAAAAAGAACACGGCTCAAAGAGCCGTGTTCTCAAGAGACCGATATCCTATCGGCCTCTTGAGAAGAAAAAACAGAAGCTTTTTCCATGCTTCTGTTTTTTGCATGATTGAACGTGAAGAGGAGGCTCCCCGCCCCCTCTTCACAATCTCTCCCTGCGCTTCGATGCATTCCCCGTCTCAGACGAACATTCAAAAAAAGAACACGGCTCAAAGAGCCGTGTTCTTATGAATCAGATCTGTCGGATCAGTTGGCGAGGGTGAACTGGGGAACTTCCTCGGCGAGCTGCGGGACCACGATCTTGCCGGCGATGATGTCGGCCTTGGCCTGCTCGACGACTGCGAGGACGTCGGCCGGGATGTGGTCGCGGGTCGGGGCGAGGTCAACGCCGCCGTTGGACAGGTCGTAGAGGTGCACGCCGTTGGTGAAGGTGCCGTCGGCAACAGCCTTGGAGATGTCCTGAGAAGCAACGTCGACGCGCTTCATGGCGGAGGTGATGACGTGGTCGGGAGCCAGGATGCTCTGGTCGGTGTCAACGCCGATGGCCCAGATGCCTTCCTCGTTGCAGGCCTCGATGACGCCCATGCCGGTGCCGCCGGCAGCGTGGTAGATAACGTCGGCGCCCTTGGTGATCATGTCCTTCGCAGCGGTGGAGCCGCCGGCGGAGTCACCGAAGTTGTTGGCGTTGTACTGCAGAACGGTCGCGTCCGGGCAGACGGCCAGGACACCGGAGATGAAGCCCACGCCGAACTTGTTCATGGACGGGAACACCATGCCCTGAACATAGCCGATGGTCTTGCTCTGGGTGACGGAGCCGGCAACCAGGCCGACGAGGTAGGAGGCCTGCTCCTGCGCGAACATCAGGCAGGCGACGTTCGGCAGATCGGCGCAGGTGTCGTCGTCGATGATGGCGAACTTCTGATCGGGGTTGGCCTCGGCGGCGGCGCGGGTGGCGTCGGCGAGCATGTAGCCAACGGAGATGATCAGGTCGTACTTCTCATCGATGAAGGTGTTGATGTTGGTCTGGTAGTCAGCGTCGGTCTTGGACTCGAGGTAGTTGACCTCGAAGCGGCTGTCCTCCTTGGCCAGGGCCTGCAGGCCCTCCCAGGAAGTCTGGTTGAAGGACTTGTCGTTGACGCCGCCGACATCGGTGACCATGCCGATCTTGACCTTCGCGGCAGCGGGAGCGGCGGACTGGCCGCAGGCGCACAGGGCGAAGACCATGCACAGCGCGAGAACGAGTGCGAGAATCTTTTTCATGTTTGTTCCTCCATAATTTTTTGTTTTGTCCCATCGGTGATTTTTCACCGGCAGATATTATATCATGCGCGGGAGGGGTAAATCAAGCGTTATCCTCCCGTTTTGGGAAAAATTACATTTCGGACATCTTCACCGCGGTATCCAGAGCGATCTCCATCGCGTCAAAACAAGGCCGTGAGGTCATCGCGCCTCGTCATCTCGGCGCGAACGACCGCCAGCCTTGTTTTTCCTTTCAGGATCAGACCCGCTTTGCTGGGCTCTGATCCTGTATTTTCAGACCTCGGACATCTTCACCGCGGTATCCAGAGCGATCTCCATCATTTGGGTGAAGGAGGTCTGGCGCTCCTCGGCGGAGAGGTACTGCTGCTTGTAGAGGTGGTCGGAGATCGTGCAGATGCACAGCGCGCGCTTCTTCGCATAGGCCGCGTTGGCGTAGAGCCCCGCCGCCTCCATCTCGATGGCGAGCACGCCCATGCGCTTCCACAGGTCGTTCGCGCTCTGTCCCTCGGCGGCGTAGAAGTTGTCCGACGAGAGGATGTTGCCGACCAGGTACTTCGCGCCGTGTTCCTCGGCGGCCTCGACAGCCTTCTGCAGCAGCACGTAATCCGCGATCGGGGCGTAGAGGCCCGGCGTGCCGAAGGTGCTCGGCAGGACGGAGTTGGTGCAGGCGCCCTGGCCGATGACGATGTCCATGACGTCGAGATCGTCGCTCAGCGCGCCGGCGGAGCCGATGCGGATGATGTTGTCCACGTCGTAGTAGTGGAACAGCTCCCAGCTGTAGATGCTGATGGACGGGATGCCCATGCCGGAGGCCATGACCGTGACGGGCACGCCCTTCCAGGTCCCGGTATGGCCCTGGACGCCGCGGACGTTGTTGACGAGCTTCGGATCGGTCAGAAAGGTCTCGGCGATGAACTTCGCGCGCAGCGGATCGCCCGGCATCAGCACGGTCTTGGCAATCTCGCCCTCTTTGGCGTTGATATGGGGAGTGGGAATGGACATATTCAAAACCTCCGAAAAAGATTTGGTTTTCTTCTTTCGATTATATTCGGATAAAATAGAAAAGTCAAATTGAAACGGCGCCTGTTGTGTGGTAGAATGAGGGAGAAAAAGTGAAACTTGCGGGGGGTACGTGCGATATGAGCGACGTCATGATCATCGGTCTCGCCGGCGGCACCGGCAGCGGAAAGACCACGATCACCAAAAAGCTGATGCAGCGTTTCGGCGGAGAGGTCTCCGTCATCTACCACGACAACTACTACAAGGCGCACCACGACATGCCTTACGAGGAGCGTGCCAAGCTCAACTACGACCATCCCGACGCCTTTGACAACGAGCTGTTCGTGCAGGCCGTGCGCGACCTCAAGGCGGGGAAGGACGTCGTCTGCCCGATCTACGACTATTCGATCCACGACCGCAGCGACAAGACCGTGATCGTCAGGAGCGCGAAGGTCGTCATCGTCGAGGGCATCCTGATCTACGCCGTGCCGGAGCTGCGCGAGCTGATGGACATCAAGCTCTTCGTCGACACCGACGCCGACGTGCGCATTCTGCGCCGCATCCGCCGCGACGTGCGCGACCGCGGCCGCAGTCTCGAGAGCGTGATCGACCAGTATCTCACGACCGTCAAGCCCATGCACGAGCAGTTCGTCGAGCCCAGCAAGCGCTACGCCGATCTCATCATTCCCGAGGGCGGGCATAACCAGGTCGCGATGCGCATGGTCGTCGCGCGCGTGCGCGCCCACATCTTTGACGAAGAGGAGTAAGCGTCGTGGCCAAACTCTATTTCAAGTACGGCGCGATGGGCTCGTCGAAGTCCGCCCAGGCGCTGATCACCAAGTTCAACTACGAGGAGAAGGGCATGAGCGTCTGGCTCATCAAGCCCAGCGTCGACACCCGCGACGGCGCGGATCTGATCCGCAGCCGCATCGGACTGGAGGCGCACGCGTGCATCATCACGCCCGAGCAGGACATCGTCCGGGCGTATCGCGCCGCCGGTCGGCATGACGTGATCATCACCGACGAGGCGCAGTTCTTCACACCCGCGCAGATCGACCAGCTGCGGCAGATCGTCGACGAGGAGGACATCCCCGTGCTCTGCTTCGGGCTGCGCACGGACTTTCTCACGCACTTTTTCCCCGGCTCGCAGCGGCTGATGGAGCTGGCGGACTCGCTCACCGAGATCAAGACCGTGTGCGCCTGCGGCCGCAAGGCCACGGTCAACGCCCGCATTGACGGCAACGGGCGCATCGTCACGACCGGCGGACAGATCCTGCTCGGCGGCAACGACAGCTACGTCGCCATGTGTCACCGCTGCTGGAAGCGGCAGATCCGGGAGCAGGAGGGGCAGCTCACCGTCGAGGGTTACTGAATACGGCGAAGAGAAACGCAGCGCGGGCCGGCAGAGATCGGCCCGCGCTGCGTTTTGCGTTTTTCCATACGTCGGAGAAGGGCTCTTCTCCGGTGTTCTTTTTCATGAAGAGACCAGCGCGCGCAGCCGGGAGAAAAAGCTCTGCCGCACGCTCACGGGACATTCGTCGGAACAGAAACCGTCCGCCGTCTCGGCGCGGATGACGGCCTCGCCGCGGCCCACGGCCGTCACAAGGCCGCTCTCGTCCACGACGGCCACCGTCTCGTCGCTCGATGACCAGCGAAGGCCGCGCTCCGTCGCGTCGGCGGGCAGCAGCTCGGCTGTGAACCGGGCTGACTCGCCCGGCGCAAGCGCCGCGGAGGGGGCGACGATCCGGCAGCTCTGCGTCGGGATCAGCGCGTTCAGCACGCGCTCGCCCAGCAGCTCGCCGCAGACCGTGCAGCGCTTCTCCTCGCGCCCTTCGACGCCGTAATCCGCCTCGCGCACGCAGCGCCATTCCCCGGGGCTGTGGGCGGGCGGCGTATAGCTGTCCGTCCACTCGTGGCCGCAGAGGCGGCAGACGTGCCGGGTGAAGCCCCATTCCGTGCAGCTGCTCGGCGTGATCTCCTCGACAATCTCCGGTTTCTCGCAGCTCTCGGGCAGCAGCACGCGGCTGTAATCGAAGGTCTCGCGCCGCTCAAAATCGTGGCTGTTTCCCTCGTAGCGGCGCAGCCCGGTCAGATACTCGCCGCGGAAGGGGCGGCAGTAGGCGCGCCGATCGGTGTTGTCCTCAAAAAAGCTGATGAAGCCGGAGACGTAGTTCTCCGAGACCGAGCAGTAGGGATAGTCCATCCCGCAGAGATAGTACATCCCGACGAGCCCTCCGTCGTGCACGTAGCCGTGGCAGGAGTCGTAGCCCCGGATATCGACCGTACAGCGCTCGATGTCCGCCACGCCGCAGCTCAGGATCCCGCCCATGAACTGCTCGCAGCGCCGCTCGAGACAGCGGTCCTCAAAAAAGAGCTCCACGTCCGCGCGGCAGTCGGTGATGCCGCCGCAGCCGTAGCCGGCAAGCCCGCCGACGCCCACCATGACGCTGCGGCCGACCATGGCGGCGCGTCCCTCGGCCGAGCAGCCGACGAGGCTGCTGTGGTCAAGGCAGCCCGCGAGCAGTGCGGCGAAGCAGTGCGTCTCCGGTTCGACGCAGACGGAGGCCCCTTTCAGATGCAGGTCCCGCACTTCGGCGCCCTCCAGTACGGAAAACAGGCCCGCGAAAACCGTGTCGTAGGGCTTGAGGTTGCCGTCGCGCGTCAGGCGCGTCTCCGCGCCCGGCGCGGAGACGGTCAGGTTATAGATCGTGTGGCCCCGCCCGTCCAGCGTGCCGGAAAAGGCGAGGGGCGTCCAGTCGATCCCGCCGAGGTCAATGTCCGCGGCGAGAACGTAGTCCCCCCGGGGATCGGCCGCGATCGCGGCGAGGCCCGCCGCGTCGACGATCTCGACCGGGCCCTCCGCCGCGAGACGGGGGCCGAGCGCGCCGAGGATCAGCAGCAGGCCGAGCAGAAAGAAAACGGCTTTTTTCATGGCGCGGCGCGTCCCCCGCCGCTCTCCGCCTTCTTCCGGCGCAGCCGCGCCGGACGGCTGTGCGGCAGGGAGGCCGCGAGGTCCAGGCCCGTGAGCTGCTTGATGATCCACAGGAAGAACAGCAGCACCAGCAGCGGGATGACGCAGGAGGTCACGATCATCACGGCCAGGGTCTCGACGAAGCGGTTGACCGCGTCCACCGCCTTGTCCGTCAGCGAGCTCGTCGTCTCCTTGAGACGGTCGAGAACAGCCTGCACCAGCCCTTTGTCCTCGGCCGCGTCGGCCAGCGGAGCCGTCTCCTCCGAGAGCGTCTCGGCCGCGCTGATCGTGCCGTCGATCGACTCGCGGTAGGCGCCGTAGATGAGGTCCGACACCTTGAAGCTGATCGGGATGATGAGGTAGAGCGCGATCCCCACCGCGGCAAGCTTGATCGCCAGACGGCGGAACAGCTGCGGACAGCGGAACAGCGAGAGGATGCCGAGCGCGCAGGCGCAGGGGATCAGCACCTTGAAAACGCCCGCTCCGATGATGCCGACGAGATACTTTTCCGAATACAGCACGCAGAGGATGAGAAGAAAGTATTCCGAAAAATCGGCCAGCTTCGCGGCGATGGGCGTGGCGGTGTCGCCGGGGATGGCGGACACCCCGATCGAGGCGAGCGAGGCAGAGGCCGTCAGGCGCAGCACGTCCTCGGTCTTTTCGTTGATGACGGAGATCGTCGCCTCATGCGCCGCCGGATCGGCCGCTCTGTCTCCGAGAAAGAGCAGAGACAACACAGCCAGCAGCACCAGCAGCGCGGCGGCGAGGATCTTTTTGAGCATCTGTTCCGACATGTCTCTCACCTCCGTGTCACAAACTCAATCGAATACGCGTTCAGATCGATCAGCGCGCCGATCAGGTTGCGGATCAGCACACGGGCGTTGCCGTCGGCGCGCTCGAGAAGGCCGCGCTCGAGCGCCTTCTCCCGCGCGGTGGTTTCCAGCTCGATGAGAGAGTTGTTGAAGTCCTCCGCCGAGATATGGTTGCCCAACCCCGCCTTTTCGGAATAGAGCCGGAAACTCTCCGGGTCGATGTCCACGCTCTGGATCTCCGCGGCGGGCAGCGTGACCGTGATGCAGCCCTTTTCGTCGTCCTTCACAACTTCGGCCCCGCTCAGGTCCACGCCGGCGCGCACAACGCCGTCATAGCTCACCAGATAGCTCGACTCGGTGATGCCGAGCTCGATATTCCAGAGCTTTTTGACGCTCGAATAACCGACCACCTCGGTGAAGTAGTACTCCTCGGTCTCGAGAACGCCCACCTCGCGCACGCCGTCGCGCAGGATCTCGGATGTGATCTCCTTTTCGACGGTGACGATCTTCTCGACCTCCTTCTCGCGCACGATCACCTCGGCGGAGGGCCGCGGCGTGACGGCGACCGGTTCGGGTCTGTCCCTGCCGTTTTTTACCGCATGCAGGATGACCAGCACGCCGATCGCCAGGACGATCAGCGCGATCAGGCCGATCAGAAGTTTTGTTTTCCTTTTTTCTGCGATCAAGGCGCTCGCTCCCCTCTGATATTTCTCTGTCTTCATGGTATCACACGTCTTGTCTTTCGACAAGAATAACTATATAATGATAGTTGGAAACAACCGGAAAAAACTTTCCCGAAAAGGAGGGACGCGCATCATGGAAAAACATCTGCTCTCCGGCAACGAGGCGATCGCACGGGGAGCCTATGAGGCAGGCGTGAAGGTTTGTTCCGCCTATCCCGGCACGCCGAGCACGGAGATCTTCGAATCCCTGCCGCAGTACGGCGACGCGCTCTACTGCGAGTGGGCGCCGAATGAAAAGGTGGCCACGGAGGTGGCCTACGGCGCGGCCATCGGCGGCGTGAGGAGCCTGACCGCGATGAAGCACGTCGGTCTCAACGTCGCGGCGGACCCGCTCTTCACCGCGGCCTACAACGGCGTGAAAGCCGGTTTTGTGATCGTCACGGCCGACGACCCGAGCATGCACTCGTCCCAGAACGAGCAGGACAACCGCTACTACGCCAGAAGCGCCAAGGTCGCCCTTGTCGAGCCGAGCGATTCGCAGGAGTGCATCGACTTCCTGAAGGAGGCCTACCGCATCTCCGAGACCTTCGACATGCCCGTCATTTTCCGCACCACGACGAACATCTCCCACTCCAAGAGCCTGGTGGAATTCTCCGAGCGGGAGGAACCTGCTTTTGAGCCCTACGTGCGCAACGCCGAGAAGTTCGACTGCTCGCCCGCCAAGGCTTACCGCAACCACCCGAAGGTGGAGAAAAATCTCGCGGCGCTGGAGGCATACGGCGAGACCTGCCCGCTCAACAAGCTGGAGCTGCGCGGGAACAAGATCGGCGTGATCACGGCCTCGATCGCCTACCAGTACGCGAAGGACGTCTTTCCGGAGGATACGTCCTTCCTCAAGCTCGGCCTGACGAACCCGCTGCCGATGGGTCTCATCCGCGACTTTGCAGCAAAGGTCGAGACGCTCTACGTCATCGAGGAGCTCGAAGGCTTTATGGAGCAGCAGATCCTCGCCGCGGGTATCCCCTGCATCGGCAAGGACAAGGTCAGCAAGCTCTACGAGCTCAACCCCCAGCGGCTGAAAGAGATGCTCTTCGGGGAAAAGCCCGTGGTCAAAGAGCTGCCCGTCAAGGCCGTGCCGCGCCCGCCGGTGCTCTGTCCCGGCTGCCCGCACCGCGGTTTCTTCTATACGATGTCGAAGGGCAGGGACTTTGTCGTCGCCGGCGATATCGGCTGCTACACGCTCGGAGGCGCCGCGCCCCTGAGCGCGACGGACAGCTGCGTGTGCATGGGCGGCGGTTTCACGATCGCGATGGGTATGTCCAAGGCCTTCGCCGCCAAGGGGGAGAAGAAAAAAGTCTTCGGCGTCGTGGGCGACTCCACCTTCTTCCACAGCGGCATGACCGGCGCTGCCGAGATCCTCTACAACAAGGGCGGCGTCATCCCCGTCGTGCTCGACAACCACATCACCGGCATGACCGGCCACCAGGACAACCCCGGCTCCGGCTACACGCTGCAGGGAGAGATCGCCGCGGCGATCAAGATCGAGGACGTGCTGCGCGCCTTCGGCTATGAAAACGTGATCGTCGTCGATCCGCAGGATCTTGCCGCGATGCAGAAGGCCGTCGACGACGCGCTCGCCTCCGACGTGCCCGCGGCGATCGTCTGCCGCAGACCCTGCCTGCTCATCAAGCGCATCCGGCACGAAAAGGCCCTCTGCGAGGTCGACCGCGAGAAGTGCATCGGCTGCAGGAAGTGCCTCAAGGTCGGCTGCCCGGCCGTGATGATCAAGGATAAAAAGTCCTGGATCGACCCCAATCAGTGCGTGGGCTGCACGGTCTGCGCGCAGGTCTGCCCCGTCGGGGCGATCGCGAAAAAGGAGGGTAAGTGATGGCAGTCAAACATGCGATCCTCGTCGGCGTCGGCGGTCAGGGCGCGATCCTGACGGCAAAGGTGTTCGTCTGCGGTCTGATGAAGGCCGGCTACGACGTGAAAATGTCCGAGGTGCACGGCATGAGCCAGCGCGGCGGCAGCGTCACGACGCAGGTGCACTGGGGCGAGAAGGTCTTCTCCCCCGTCATCGGACCCGGCGCGGCGGATTTCCTCGTGGCCTTCGAGAAGATGGAGGCCGTACGCTACGCCCATTTCCTCAAGCCGGACGGCGTGGCCGTCATCAACGACTTTTCTCAGCCCTCCGCCACGGTCGCGGCGGGCCTTGCGGAGTATCCGGAGGGCTGCCTCGAGGCCATGACGGACAATTTCCGCTGCTTTACGCTCAAGGCCGCCGAGATCGCCGAGGGTCTCGGCAGCGCCAAGTGCATGAACATCGTGCTCTTCGGCGCGATGACCCACGCGCTCGGCATGGACGAGATCGACTGGGAGGCGGCGATCCGCGAGACGGTGCCGCCGAAATTCCTTGATCTGAACCTTGCGGCCTATCGCGCCGGACGCGCGGCCGTGAACGCATAAGTCCGTACAAACCGGCCGGGCCGGGAAGCAAGCGCTTCCCGGCCCGGTTTTCTTTCGCTTTCCGTTCAGTTTTTGCTCAACAGGGTCTGGTCGGTCTCGAGCTGGTAGCCCGCGCTCTGGGCGAAGCGGTCGATCAGCTCCCGCTTGGTGAGCTTCTTTTTCTCTTCGCCGCGGACGTCGAGGATGATCCTGCCCTCGTCCATCATGATCAGACGGTCGCCGTGGCGGATCGCGTCGGTCATGTTGTGGGTGATCATCAGTGCGGTGAGATGCGCTTCGGAGATGATGCGGTCGGACAGCTCGAGCACCTTCGCGGCGGTGGCGGGGTCGAGCGCGGCCGTGTGTTCGTCCAGAAGCAGGAGCTTCGGCTGGCGCAGGGCCGCCATCAGCAGCGTGACCGCCTGCCGCTGGCCGCCGGAGAGCAGGCCGACCTTGGCCGTCAGGCGTTCCTCCAGCCCGAGACCGAGATCCGCAAGCAGCGCGCGGTAATCCTCGCGCTCGAGCTTGGTCACGCCCCATTTGAGACCGCGCTTCTGCCCGCGGCGCAGGGCCAGGGCGAGATTTTCCTCCAGCTGCATGTTCGGAGCGGTGCCCATCATCGGGTCCTGGAACACGCGGCCGATATGCACGGCGCGTTTGTGCTCCGGCCAGGCGGTGATGTCCTCGCCGCCGAGAAGGATCTGCCCGCTGTCCACGCCCCAGACGCCGGCCACGGCGTTGAGGAGCGTCGACTTGCCCGCGCCGTTGCCGCCGATGACCGTGACGAATTCGCCGTCGTCAAGGTGCAGGCTCAGGTCGGAGAGGGCCTTCTTCTCGTTGATCGTGCCGGGATTGAAGGTCTTGGAGATCCGGATGAGGTCAAGCATCGCCCGGCACCTCCTTCGTTCTGCCCCTGCGGACACCGTGCCGCCGCCGCTCGCGGAGCGTCGGCACGGCCAGGAACAGCGCCACGACGACGGCTGTGAAGAGCTTGAGGTCGTTGGAGTTGAGCCGCAGCCACAGCACGACGACGATGACGAGATAGTACAGCACCCCGCCGATCACCGTGAAGGCGAGCGTGACGGAGAAGTTGATATACTTCCTGAAGAGCACGCGGCCGATGACCTCGCCGATGATGACGGCGGCCAGGCCGATGACGATCGCGCCGCGGCCCATGTTGACGTCGGCAAAGCCCTGATACTGCGCCATCAGGCCGCCCGAGAGGGCGACGAGGCCGTTCGAGAGCGACAGGCCCAGCACCTTCATGTTGTCGATGTTGATGCCCAGCGCCCGGCTCATGGCCGGGTTGTTGCCCGTGGCGCGGATGGCCGAGCCCTGCTCGGTGCCGAAGTACCAGTACATCAGCGCCACGATCAGCGCCGCGAGGATCGCGCCGACGAGGATGGCGGAGGGGATATTGCGCAGCGAGAGCACCAGACGGTACTTGTCCACGCTCACGGCCTTGTTGGCCGACATGCCCATGATGCGCAGGTTGACCGAATACAGCGCCAGCTGCGTGAGGATGCCCGCGAGGATCGCGGGGATGCCCAGGCGCGTGTGCAGCATGCCGGTGACAAGGCCGGCCAGCAGACCGGCCAGCACGGCCATGAGCAGCGCGGCCCAGGCCGGCCAGCCCGCCAGGATCAGCATGACCGTGACGGCGCCGCCCGTCGAGAACGAGCCGTCCACCGTCAGGTCCGCCACGTCCAGCAGCCGGAAGGTGATGTAGATGCCCAGCGCCATGATGCCCCAGATCAGTCCCTGGGCCACGCCGCCGGGAAGGTTTTTCACGAGCTTCAAAAGGCTCAGCGATGCAAAGTAGGCAGACACGATAACACCTCAATTCCCCCCGCGGGAGACCGCGGGGGGACGTTTTTTCGCGGAATAAGCAATCAAGGCCGGGTGGGGTGAACGCAGATTGCGAGAGAGTTTGTGTTCTGCCGATGGCACTTTTTCGCAGGAATACTTTGTGTATTTCAAGAAAAAGGGACGAAGGCAGGGCGCAAAGTGTCCGCAAGATGCCGAAAGCTCACCCGGCCGCGATTGCTTCAAAATCAGCCTCCGATAGCGGTGTAACCGTCGGGGACGGTGATGCCGAGCGCGGCGCAGAGATCGGCGTTGAACTCCTTCGTGAACTGAGGCGCGTACTGAATGGCCATCGTCGAGACGTCGGCGCCCTCGCTCAGGATCTTGGCGGCCATCTCGCCGGTGGCGCAGCCGAGGTCGTAGTAGGAAATGGACAGCGTCGCCACGCCGCAGCCGGCGCAGAGGTTCTCTTCGCCGCAGACGATCGGGATGCCGGCGGGCTGCGCGACGTTGTTGATGGCCTCGGCGCAGGAGGCGGCGGTGTTGTCGGTGGGGATGTAGAGCACGTCGCTCTCGCCGCAGGCGGCGGCCGTCACGGCGGCGACGTCGTTGGAGTCGGCGAAGGCGTGCGGCACGACCTTGAAGCCCATGCCCTCCAGGATCGGAGTGATCGTGTCGACCTGGAACTTGGAGTTGGCCTCGGCGCTGCAGAAGAGGATACCGACGGTTTTCGCGTCGGGGAAGAGCTCCTGGATGATCTCGGCCTGGCCGTCGAGCGGCGCGAGGTCGGAGGTGCCGGAGACGTTCAGCGCGATGCTGCGGCCCTCCCATTTGTCAAGCTCGAAGGCGGCGCCGTATTCGGTGATCGAGGTGCCCAGCACCGGGATCGTGGACGTTGCGGACGAGCAGGCGATCAGCGCCGGGGTGGCGTTGGCCATGATCAGGTCCACTCCGTCAGAGACGAACTGGCTGGCGATCGTGGCGCAGCTCGCCTGCTCGCCGGCGCCGTTGAGCACCGTGATCGTGACCTTGTCGCCGAGCTTGGCCTTGAGGGTTTCGACGAAGCCCTGGGTGGCGGCGTCGAGCGCGGGGTGCTGGACGAGCTGGCAGACGCCGACCGTGAATGTCTTGTCCGCGGCGGGGGCGGAGGCCGCGGGGGCGGCGCTCTGGCCGCAGGCGGTCAGCGCGAAGAGCATGCAGAGCGCGCACAGAAGAGCAAGGATCTTTTTCATTTTCATTTTCCTCCAGACTGATTTGGTAAAAAAACGGGCCGCACTGTCTGTGCGGCCCGATCCTTTACGAATTCGTCGACGTTCCTTCGCAGCACAAACAGCCCCTATTTCCGGTCGAAATAGCGGTAATAGCGGTATGCAAAAGCGAAACGAACGAAGCGCATGTCAAAACCTCCGTGGGTTTATGTCCGTACTTTAGCACCACAAATCGCAAAAGTCAACGCCTTTTGTCATTTTTGTGAAAAAGGGGGAAAGCGCCGCGCGCCCTCCCCCTTTTTTTCGGTCATTCTGTTGATGCTTCTTCCGGCGTTTCCGGTTCCTCTTCCGGTCTTTCCGGATCTTCCGGTCCTGCCGGCTCCTCCGGAGCTTCCTCTGCCGGCGTTTCCGGCGGCGTCTGCCTTTTCTGTCTGCCGCGCCGCAGCGCGCGCCAGACGAGCAGCGCAATGAGCAGCGCCGCGGCGCCGCCGGCCGCCCAGAGCAGCGCATCGGGCCGCTGCTGCACCGCCATCACGGCGAAGGAGCCGCCGTTGGGCAGGCCGAAGACGAGATAGCGGCCGTCCCACTCGCTCTCGAGCTCGCGCCAGGACCCGTCTGCCCCGCGCGCGTATACGGCCGCGCCGCCGTCGCTGCGCATGCGCACCGTGAGCACGCCCTCGAAGCCGTCCACCGTCAGCGTATAGCCGCCCAGAGACTCGCCCTGCTCAGGCGCGTCGGAGGAGGGCTGCACGTCCAGGCTCTGACCGGCGTAGAACTCGCCCTCGACGAGGAAGAGCGGGAACTCCTCTCCCGAGGCGAGGGTCTTGATCGGCTCGAGATAGGCGCCGTATACGTCCGTGTCGCAGTAGAGGGCGGAGCTGTCGAACTCGTCCCATACCCAGGCCGCGCCGCCCTTCTCGTCCACCTGCGGGAGCGTCTCGAGCGCGCCGCCGAAGGGCACGCTGATCGTGCGGTAAACGTCGTCGTCGACGTAAAAGCGTACGGTCACGTTCTCGAAGCCCGCGGGCAGACCGTCCGTTGCGAGCAGCTCCGAGCGCGTCATGGGCTCGGCTTGGCCGAGACGGCCCACGCCGTCCACGCCCTCGGGGCCGTCCGCCACGTAGAGGTTGCCGGACACCTCGCCCTCGCACCAGCCCGCCAGCGCCCCGGCATACTCCTCGGCGCGGGCGATGTGTGTCCAGGCGCGGCAGTCGGCCACGTTCGTGCCCAGACCCGCGGCTCCGCCGACATAGCGCGCGCCCTCCAGGCTGCAGCGGGAGATGCAGCGCGCGAGCGTGCCGCCCGCCTCGCCGGCGATGCCGCCGACATAGCTGCCGCTCTGCGCGCTTACGACGGCCGTAGAGACGCAGTCCACCGCCGCGCCGGCATCCATGCGGCCGACGATCCCGCCCGCGCAGTCGCCGCGGCTTTGGACTCTGCCGCTGTTTTTGCAGCCGCGCACGACGGCGAAGAGCAGCTGCTCGGCCTGCGTGGGCAGAAAGTCCGCCGTGCCGAGGCTGTCCTCCTTATCAAAGGAGAGCTCGAAGGCCACGCAGCCCACCACGCCGCCGGCGTTGGTCTCGGCACGCACGCTGCCGCGGTTCTCGCAGCGCGCCACCGCGCCCTCGTCGTGGTCGTAGGCCTCGTCCAGCGAGAGGTCGCGCGTCGAGATCAGATCGCCGCTGCCGAGCTCGTTCATCATCGAAAACAGCAGGTTGAAGATATAGCTCATCTGGCCGTTGATGCGGCGCAGATCCTCCGCCGAGGCGCCCACGCTCTCCTCCAGCGCGCCGGAGACGACGCGCACCTGCGCGAAGAGGTTGTTCAGCGCCGCCGTGAGCGCGGAGGTGTCCGCCGCGGCGTAGTTCGCGTTCGGCAGCGTGATCTCGCCCGTCACGGGGTCGACCGAGATGCCCGCGAGGTAGTTGGAGGTCTGCCCCAGGCTGGCGCCGAGGAGCTGGCTGACCGCGCTCATGGCCTGCGTGCTGTAGGCGCTCATGTTCTGGAGCTGGCCGGAGAGGGTCGAGCTCATCGAGCCGATCGTGCTCGAGGCCGCGCCGAGCAAGCCGTTGAGGGCGGCGATGGCCTTTTCCAGATCCTTGAGCTTGCCTTCGGACAGCTCCCAGGCCAGGTAGGGCACGCTCTGCCCCACGACGCCGCCGACGTCCCGCCGTCCTTCGACGGAGCCTTCGCTGCGGCAGTTGTCCACAAAGCCGCTGTTCTTGCCCACGATGCCGCCGACGTTGTAGCCCGTGTAGTGCCAGCCCACGTCGCCCTTGCCGCGGCAGAAGCGCACGGAGCCCGTGTTTTCGCCCGCGACGCCGCCGATATCGCTCAGATCCACGAAATCGTCCTGAGAGAGGGCGGAGAGATCGAAGCTCTTCTCCCCCGCGGGCGTGATCTCCTCGGTGTTGACCGCGCCGCGGTTCTCGCAGTTGAAGAGCATGCCCGCATTCTTCCCTGCGACGCCGCCGACCTGGTGCTCGCCGCAGACGAGGCCGTCGAAGCCGCAGCCCGTGGCCGTGCCGGTGTTGAGCCCGATCAGGCCGCCGACGTTGTTGACGCCGCGCACCTCGCCGGAGAAAGAGCAGTCCTTGACCGTGCCCTCGTTGACGCCGCAGAGCCCGCCGATGTACTCCCGCGTGCCGTCGGGCGTCACGCGGCCCTCGACTTTCAGATCGTGCACCGCGGCTTCCGCCCCGATGGTGCGGAAGAGGCCGAGGCGCGAGCCCGCGCGCGTGACGGCAAGGCCGGCGATCGTGTGGCCGCCGCCGTCGAACTCCCCGGCGAAATACGGAATGGATTCAAAATCCGTGCCGCTCAGATCGACGTCGGTCTCGAGCACAAAGCGCACGCCGCTCGAAAAACTCTCGCGGGCGCAGGAGCGCGCGAAGCGAAGGAAATCCGCCGTCGTTTCAATCTTTCTTTCCACGACGCGCGGCTCGCCCGCTTCCTCCTGTGCGGCGGCAAGCGCCGCAGGCGAGAGCGAGAGGAGCAGCAGCGCCGCAAGCAGCAGGGAAAACAGTTTTTTCATGGCGCCGCCTCCTCTTCTTCTTTCAATGAAAGACGGAATCGCGTCTTCTCCACCGCGCCGTCGAGCAGCACCAGCAGCTGCGGCAGCACCGTCAGCACCAGCACGACCGAGCAGAAGGCGCCGCGCCCGACCGCGAGGCCGATATGGCTGACGTATACGTCGCTGACGCGCAGGCCGATCAGCAGTCCCGCGATCGTCATGATCGAGCCGGAGGTCAGCACCGTGGCGAAGCTTTGATTGACCGCGGCGGCCATGGCCTCGCGCTTCGGCAGCTCCGCCTTGAGGGACTGATAGCGGTTCATCAGGACGATGGCATAGTCGATCGTCGCGCCCATCTGAATGGCCGAGACGATCATGTTCGTGACAAAGGAGGGGTGGATGTGCTGCAGATAGGGGAAGGAAAAGTTGATCCAGATGCTGCCCTGGATCACGAACACCAGGATCGCCGCGCCGACGACCGTGCGGAAGGTAACGAGCAGGATCGTGAAGACGAAGACGATCGTGAGGATACTGATGAGCAGCGAGTCGCCGGTATAGGAATCTCCCAGGTCGCGCGCGGAGGTGATGTCGCCGACGACGAGCACGCTGCCCGGGGCGTAGTATTCCTCCGCGATCGAGCGGATCTGTTCGACGAGCGCGCGGCTGCGCTCGCTCTCCACGGGCAGGTCGGCCGAGAGCAGCATGCGGTTGTAATGCTCGCCGCGCAGCTGGCGCTGGGCGTAGTTGAGCGTCTCGCGTAGCTCCTCCACCCGCGCGGCCTGCTCTTCCGTGAGCGTCGCCACGCCCTTGTCCAGCAGCTCGAAGAGATAGTCGAAGAGGTCGACGAGCGGGACGCGGTAGCTCTCGCGGCCCGACGAAAAGAGTGCCTGGTATTCCTCGTGGCGCAGGCCGTAGGCCTGGAAGAGCAGCTCGGCCGTCTCCTGCGGGATGTCGAGCAGCTCGGCAAATTCGCGCGCGCTGTACCGGTCGGTCAGCACGCGGCCCTCCGCGACCTCGATGTTCGCAAGGCCCGTCGCGGCCGTGATCTCGGGGATGTCTTCGATGCGTCGCAGGACGGCTTTTTCGGCCTCGAGATCCTCGTGCGGGACGATGAGGACCACGCTCGTCGAGCGGCGGAAGGTGTTTTCGATCTTGCGCATGGCCGCACGGGACTCGGAGTAGACGAGCTCGGTCACGGTGCTGTCGGAGAAGGCGTACTCCACGTGGCGGGCGCCGTAGAAGGCCAGCGGCATGAGCAGCAGGAAGATCCAGACGAAGCAGCTCTTCGAGCGCATCAGGAAGCGCCCCCAGGGCGTGATATCCGGGATCAGGCTGCGGTGCGCGCTGCGGCGGATCGCCCGCGGGAACAGCAGGATCAGCCCCGGCATCAGCAGGAACACCGTCAGCAGACTGCAGACGATGCTCTTCGAGAGCACCACGCCCAGATCGTAGCCGAGGCGGAACTCCATCAGCATCAGCGCGACCAGACCGGAAATCGTCGTCAGCGACGAGGAGCTGATCTCGAGGATCGACTTGGCCAGCGCCTCTTCGAGCGCCTCGCGCGCGGTGCCGTGGCACAGACACTCGTCCTGATAGCGGTGGGAGAAGATGATCGCGTAGTCGATGGCGAGAGCGAGCTGCATGATCACGGCGATCGTGTGCGTGATCATCGAGATCTCGCCGAGCCAGAAGTTCGTGCCCATGTTCAGCAGGGCGGCGAACACGAAGACGATGAAGAAAATGACGACCTCGAAATAGCTGCGCGAGGTGAAGAGCAGGATCACCGCGATGACCGCCGCGGCGATCGCGATGACGCTTACCATCTCTCCGGCGAGCTGTTTGGAATAATGCTTGAGGTCCATCGAATAGGTATAGCTGTCGTATCCCTCGAGCAGCGCGCGGATCTTCTCCCGCGCGGCGGCGACGCCCTCGTCGTCGTCCGGGGCGTCGAAGGCGATCGTGAACAGGGCCGCGGAGCGGGTGTAGTGCGCCTCCGTCGCGTCAAAGCCGACGGAAAAGACGTGGTCGAGTTCTCCGATCGCATCGGCGAGCTCCTGCGCCCGCTCGTAGGTGAGGTTGGCGACCATCACGTCCTCGGAGGCGCAGGTGACGAAGTCGTTCTCCATGACCGTGATGCCGCGGCGCGTCTCGGTGTGGGCGGCGAGGAAGAAGGTCAGGTCGGAGTTGACCTTCACACGCGGGAGCGAGAGCGCGCAGTATACCGCCGCAGCGAGGAAGAGCAGCATGAAAAGCCCCCGCCATTTCACAATGGCGGCGGCTATGCTGCGCATCGTATCGCGCTTTCCGTTTTCGCCCACGGCTGCGGCACTTCCTTGACAAGTGTTGAAATTTCGTTTATAGTTCAATTATAAGAACGCACGCGGGACTGTCAATCGTTAATCCGCGCGAATCTGACGAACAATCAACACATTGGAAAAATCTGTTCAAGGAGAAGCCCATGAACAAATCGGGAGCGGACAACCGCAGCGTGCGCAACACCAAGCGCCGCCTGCGCGAGGGGCTGCTGCGCCTGCTGGAGGAAAAGCCGATCAACGAGATCTCCGTCAAGGAGCTGACCGAGCTGGTGGACGTCAACCGCGGCACCTTCTATTTCCATTATCAGGACATCTACGACCTGCTGCGCGACATGGAGCAGGACTTCTTCGACAACTTTGACCGCACGCTCAGTGAGAACACGCCCGCGCTCGACGAGGACGGCTTCCCCGTGCTCGACGCCGAGGGCGCGCCCTACCTGCACGCGATCTTTTCCTTTGTTGACGCCAACCGCAGCTTCTGCCGCATCATGCTCTCGCCGCACGGGGACATGAAATTCGTCGAGCTGGTCAAAGAGCGGATCGACCGGCAGTGCCGCTTCTTCTGGCAGCTGCTCGCGCCGGGCGCGGACGAGGCGCAGAGCGGCATCTACAACGCCTTTTTGATCAACGGCCTCATCGGCTTGATCCGCGAGTGGGTCAACGACCGCCGCGACATGAGCGTGGAAAGCATCAGCGAGCTGACTGCGACGCTGATCCTCGCCAGCGTGGGTCCCTGTATTTCTTAACTTAAGCAAACGCCGACGGGTACGCCGTCGGCATCTTGCGGACAATTTGCTCTTGCCGCACCCATCGACGCTTGCTTGAGCTTCGCTTTATTCACCTGAAACGAACAGGAGGAACATTCATCATGGCGAAAAAGACCTGTCCGGCCTGCGGCGCGCCCGTCAGCCCGGGAGAGGAATTCTGCAGCTACTGCGGGGCGCTGATCCCCCGCAATCAGGCGGCGGCGCAGAGCGCGGCCGCACAGGCCGTACAGAGCGCGCCGGCGGCGCAGTCGGAGCAAACGAAGCGCCGCGTGCAGACCCCGCGTACGATCGAGGAGCTCGCCGCCTTCTGCGAGCGGCACGAGCTGCCGCTGGCGAAGATGCGCTTCTTCATCGGTCTGGACTATCCCGGCGCGAAGGCTTTCGGCATCTACAAGGACAAAAACGGAGAGTTCGTCGTCTACAAGAACAAGGCCGACGGCAGCCGCGCCGTGCGCTACCGCGGTCCGGACGAGGCCTACGCGGTAAACGAGATCTTCCAGAAGCTCAAGGAAGAAGCCTCGAGCCAGCGCGCACGCGTCGCCTCGGCCAGGAAGGTCGGCTATCCGGAGAGCTCCGCGCACGAGAGCAACCCCTACAACGACCCCGACAGGGCAAAGGCTCAGCGCAGCGGGAGCAAGCGCAGATCCAACAAGCTGCTCCTGCTCATCCTCGGCCTCGCCGCC
Organism: Oscillospiraceae bacterium; assembly: GCA_017449185.1. Classification (GTDB taxonomy): domain Bacteria; phylum Bacillota; class Clostridia; order Oscillospirales; family Oscillospiraceae; genus Limivicinus. Next base: position 8,078 of record JAFSJZ010000014.1, on the reverse strand, counting down.
GCGATCACGATCGGGCGCACGGCCGCCGCGGTGAACAAGCCGAGCACGCCCTCGACGGGCTATTACCATTACAACAACAACTACTATTACTTCCAGAACGACGACTGGTATCTCTATGACGACTACGGCAGCTGGTTTCCGGTCTACACGATCGACTCCGAGCTGACGGACAACTTCGGCGACTACTACGCGTCCTACTCCTACGACGAGGACTACGGCATCGGGAGCTTTTCCGACAGCGAATATTACAGCAGCTACGACTATTCCTCGGACAATTCCGGCAGCGGCAGCTCCTGGAGCTGGAATTGGGACTGGGACGACGACGATTCCTGGGATTCCTCCGACGACTGGGACTGGGATTCCGACTGGGACAGCGACTGGAGCGACTGGGACAGCGATTGGTGAGCAAAGCAAGGGGAGACGCGTTCGCGTCTCCCTTTGTTATAGTTTCTAGTACCTAGATTCTAGTTTCTAGAGGACGAGAGTAACGAGGCAGCAACTTCCGTCTGCGGAGCTAGAAACTAGACACTAGAATCTAGAAACTGTCTCCGCGCCTTGGCGGAATATTCCTCCGCGTCGATGCGCAGGACTGTCACGGCCGCGGCCATGGCCGGGCTGATCTCAAAATCCCGCCCGCTCTGCGTTTTCATCAGGAGCGCGAGCGCACGGCGTTTCTCCTCCGTCTCCTCGACAATCGCGGCGCGGCCGCGGGCCATGACGCAGGCATAGGCCGCGCCCCAGGCACAGGCGCGCTCGCCGGGGATGAGCGCCTCGTCCGTGTCGATCTCGACGAAGACGCGCCCGTCGCGGCGGAGAAGCTCGAGCTTGCGGCCCTCCTTTGCGCAGTGGGTATAAAAGGTCAGACACCCGTCCGCGAGCGTAAAGCCGTAGTGCATCGGCACCACGTAAGGTTCGGCCTCCGCGTTGAGCCCCAGGTGCAGCACCCGCGCCCGCTCGAGGATCGCGCGGATCTCGTTCATATCGGTGATCTCGCGGTCTGTTCTTCTCATCTCTCCCGCTCCTTTTTTTGCCTTTTCTCTATCTTAAAGCCCGCGGCGGCAAAACGCAAGCTTGCGTTTGCGGGCGCAAAATGGTATGATTTTTCCGATAAAGACAAGGAGGTCCTTCGTCCATGATCCTGTATTTTTCCGCCACCGGCAACTGCGCCTTCGCGGCGAAGCGCATCGCCGAAAAGCTCGGCGACGAGGCCGTCAGCCTGCTGCCGAAGCTCCGCGAGAGCGACCATGCGCCCCTGCGCTCGGAAAAGCCCTGGGTGATCGTCGCGCCCGTGTACGTGGCCGAGATGCCCCGCATCGTCAGCGAGTGGCTGAAGGCGACGCCGCTCGAGGGCAGCCGCGACGTCTTCTTCGTCTTCACCTGCGCCAGCGAGATGAGCTGCTCGGGCTATTTTGCCAGACAGCTCGCCGAGGAAAAGGGCCTCGTCTACCACGGCAGCGCCAGCGTGACGATGCCGACGAACTACCCGATCTTCTTCACGGTCAAGTCCAATTACGAGTGCCGCCGCATCGTCGAGGACGCGATCCCCGTCATCGACAAGGCCGCCGAGATCATCTCCCTGAACGGGATCATCCCCGAAAAGAAGCCGAGCCGCGCCATCCTGGGCGCGACGATCCCGGTCAACGAGCTCTATTACAAATACTTCGTCAAGGCCGACGGCTTTTATGCCACGGACGCGTGCATCGGCTGCGGAAAATGCACGGCCGTCTGCCCCTGCGCCAACATCCGGCTCGAGGACAAACGCCCCGTCTGGGGCGAGAAGTGCACCCACTGCATGGCCTGCCTCTCCTCCTGTCCGAAGGAGGCCGTCGAATACCGCGGCAAGACCGAGGGCAAGCGGCGCTATCACTTCCCGAAGGCCGTCGCCGCCGGGACGCGCGCCGCGATCAACAACGATGAGAAAGGAAGCGGAAAGATGAAAGTCGTTCTGGCGGGCGCCTTCGGACATCTGGGCGCCGATATTCTGCGCGAGCTGGTCAAACAGGGCCACGAGGTCGTGGCGACGGGGCGGACGATCCGCCGGCCGAAGGACTGCGAGGGCGGCTATACCGCCGTCGCCGCGGACATGCAGGATCCCGAGAGCCTGCGCGGGCTCTGCGAGGGCGCGGACGTGGTGATCTCCACCGTGGGTCTGACCAAGGCCAGCGCGGAAGTGAGCTGCTATGACGTGGACTATCAGGGCAACATGAATCTGCTCGCCGAGGCCAAGCGCGCCGGAGTCAGGCAGTTTGCCTATGTCTCCGTGCTCAAGGCCGACGGCAACCCCTCCGTCCCGATGCTCGACGCGAAGGCGAAATTCGAGGACGAGCTGAAATCGAGCGGGCTCGGCTGGGTCATCTTCCGCCCGAGTGGATACTTCTACGACATCGCCAAGGTCTTCATGCCGATGATCGAAAAAGGCAAGGTCACGCTGCTGGGCGATAAGGACGTGCACTGCAACGTCGTCGACACGCCGGACTTCGCCGCCTTCATCGTCGAGCACATGTGCGACGACGGCCGGCTCTACAACGTCGGCGGCAAGGAGACCTGGAGCTATGAGGAGCTGGCGAAGATGTTCTTCGCCGCCGCCGGCAAGGAGCCGAACATCAGCCGCGCGCCGGTGTGGCTCTTCGACGTGCTGGCCTGGGTAAACAAGAAAAAGAAGAACGGCAAGGAGGCCATCATCCGCTTTTCGAAGTGGACGCTGACCGAGGAGATGGTCGGCGACACGATCGTGGGCGAGGCGAGCTTTGCCGAGTACATCAAGCGCTGCTACGGCAAGTGAAGGCCCTGCCGGCGCCGTGTCGACAGCTTGAGATGCAAAAACGGGAACTTTTTAAAAGTTCCCGCTTTTTCTATTATACCCACTCTCCGGCGCGCTGCCGGCAGAGCGAGATGAAGTCCAGCACGGCCGGAGCGTGGTAGCCCTTTTCGAGAAAGGCCGCGGCCAGCGTGCCGGTCGTGTCGTCCGCGGGCAGCGCCAGCAGATCGAGCTCCGCGCTCCGTGCGGCATGGAGCGTGTTGAGAAACAGCTCCGGATAGACGGTGATGCCCATCCCCTGTTCGGCGAGCGCAAAGGCCGTCTCAATGTTTTCCGTCTCCAGGATGATCTCCGGCAGAAAATCCTTTTTCGCGAGATAGGCGTCAAACATCGTGCGGATGCGGTTGCCGGATTTGAGCAGGATGAAGGGGCAGCCGCGCAGCGCGCGGATGTCGGGGTCCCGCCATCCCTCGCGGCGCAGCGTCTGGGCTGTCTCCGCGCCGAAAGCGCTGTCGGCGATCGCCCGCGGGCAGGCGAGGAACAGTCTCTCCTGCAGCAGCGGATATACCAGCGCGCCGGGTACGTCGATCGGCATATAGCCCAGCACGACGTCGATCTCTCCTGCGGCCAGCCACTCGTTGAGCTTCTGGTGGTTGCCCTCCATCAGACTGATCTCCACCTGGGGGTGATCGGCGTGGAACAGCGGCAGCAGCCGCGGCAGGATCGCGCGCCCGCAGGTATAGGAGATCCCCAGCCGCAGCCGTCCGCGGCGCCGATCCGAGATCTCGCCCGTCTCGCGCAGGATCTCCTGCTCGAGCGAGCAGATGCGCTGCGCCAGCAGATACAGCCGCTCGCCCGCGTAAGTGAGCGTCAGCTCGCCTCCGCGCTCGAAAAGCGAAACGCCCAGCTCCTCCTCCAGCTTGGCGATATGGCCGGAGAGAGACTGCTGGGAGATATACAGCTTCTGCGCCGCGCGGGTGATGTTTTTTTCCTCCGCCGCGCGCAGAAAGTACTGCAGATTTCGAAAATTCATGCCTGTCGCCTCCTGTCGTGATTATATCACAGCCTTTTCCCTGTGGCAAGAGCAAGGAAAAAGGTGTTGGTCTTTTGCCGGAAACAGGTGTTTAATGGGACTGTATCCGACCGGACGGACGCCCCGCGGCGCGGGGACGGCCCATCCGGCAAAAAGGAGGCTCCTACGTGTACGGACGAAAGAAACTCGTGATCGAGCCGGCCTGGTGCAAGGGCTGCGGCATCTGCGCCGCCTTCTGCCCCAAGCAGGTGCTTGAGATCCGCAAAGAAAAGGTCGTCCTCCGGGACGAGGAACAATGTATTTCCTGTGGGCTGTGCGAGCTGCGCTGCCCGGATTATGCGATCTATCTCGTCAACGAGGAAGAGTAAGGAGGGAGAGAGAGCATGCCGAAAACCGTATTGATGCAGGGCAACGAGGCCGCCGTAGAGGGCGCCGTCGCCGCCGGGATGCGCTTCTTCGCGGGCTATCCCATCACCCCCTCCACCGAGATCGCCGAGGGCTGCGCGCTCCGGCTGCCGCAGGAGGGCGGCAAGTTCATCCAGATGGAGGATGAGATCTCCTCCATCGCCGCTGTGCTCGGCGCCTCCGCCGCCGGCATGAAAGCCATGACGGCCACCTCCGGCCCGGGCTTTTCGCTGATGCAGGAGAACATCGGCTACGGCGCAATGGCGGAAATCCCCTGCGTGATCGTGGACGTGCAGCGCTCCGGTCCCTCGACCGGACTGCCGACCAGTCCCTCGCAGGGCGACTATATGCAGGCCCGCTGGGGCACGCACGGCGACCACCCGGTGATCGCGCTCTCGCCCGCCACGGTGCGCGAGACCTATACGCTGATCATCCGCGCCTTCAACCTGTCGGAGAAGTACCGCACGCCCGTGATCTTCCTCATGGACGAGATAGTGGGGCACATGCGCGAGGACGTCGAGCTGCCCGATCCGAGCACGCTGAAGATCAACCAGCGCAAAATGTCCTTCCACGACGGCGCGAACAAGCAGTGCTACTTCGTGCCCGACGGGCAGTTCGTCCCCGCGATGAAGCCCTTCGGGCAGGGCGAGCGCTACAACATCACGGGCCTTGCGCACGACGAGTCGGGCTTTCCGGTCAACTCCAGCGAGATCGCCGGCAAGCTGGTCGGACGGCTGCTGGACAAGGTGGAGAAAAACGTCGACGACATCTGCCGCGTTGAGGAAGTGGAGATGGACGACGCCGAGACGGCGATCGTCTGCTTCGGCGGGACGACCCGCGCCGTCATGGACGCGGTGGCCGCCGCGCGCGAGGCCGGCGAAAAGGTCGGCATGTTCCGGCCCATCACGGTCTGGCCCTTCCCGGAGAAGGCGCTCCGCGCACGGCTCCCCCGGCTCAAGCGCATCCTGACGGTCGAGCACAACCACGGCCAGATGCTGCTCGAGGTGCAGCGGATCGTCGGCGGCGCGCTGAGCGTCGACTTCCTCGGGCGTATCGACGGCACCGTCATTTCGCCCGCAGATATCCTCGCGAAGCTCAGAGAGGAGGGACCTTCTCATGCCGAGTGATCTTGTTCATCTGTATATGCGCATCGACCACCTGCCGCAGATCTGGTGCCCCGGCTGCGGCAACGGCGTCATCATGCGCGACGTCGCCGTCGCGATCGACGAGCTGATCCACGACGAGGACAACCCCATCAAGCGCGAGGACATCGTCATCGTCTCGGGTATCGGCTGCTCGTCCCGCGCGGCCGGCTATCTCGACTTCAACTCCATCCACACGACGCACGGCCGGGCCATCGCCTTCGCCACCGGCATCAAAATGGCGAACCCGAGGCTGCACGTCATCGTCCTCACCGGCGACGGCGACTGCTCCGCCATCGGCGGCAACCATCTGATCCACGCCGCGCGGCGCAACCTGGGGCTGACGGTCATCTGCTTCAACAACGACATCTACGGCATGACCGGCGGACAGTATTCGCCCACGACCCCGAACGGCGACAAGGCAACGACCGCGCCCTACGGCAACGTCGACCGGCCCTTCGACATCGCGCAGCTCGCCTCCGGCGCGGGCGCGTCCTTCTCGGCGCGCGGCGACATCTATCACGCGCGCGAGACCATCGAGATCATCAAGCAGGCGATCCTCCACAAGGGCTTTTCGCTTGTGGACGTGTATTCGATCTGCCCGACCTATTACGGCCGCAAGAACAAGAAGGGCGACGCGGTGGAGATGCTCAAATGGCAGCGCGACAACCTTGTTCCGACGGCCCGCTATTACAGCATGAGCGAAGAGGACCGCAAGAACAAAAAGCTCGTCGGCATCCTCTCGTTCAACGACTATCCGGAGTACACCGAGGAATACGCCAAGATCGTCGCGGCCTGCCGCAAGACGAAGAAAGGATGAGGCGATATGGGAGACACACGCTATGAAATGCGCTTTGCCGGCTCCGGCGGGCAGGGCGTGATCCTCGCGAGCGTCATCCTCGCGGAGGCCGCGGTGATCGCCGGGCTGCACGCCGTGCAGTCGCAGGCCTACGGGCCCGAGGCGCGCGGCGGCGTGAGCCGCGCCGAGACGATCCTCAGCCGCGGCCGGATCTGGTTTTCCAAGGTCTCGCGCCCGGATTTTCTTCTGGCCCTGACCCAGGCCTCGCTCGACGCCTATTCTCAAACGCTCGCCGAGAACGCCGTCGTGCTGTTCGACGACTCGCTGAGCATGCCCGCCGGGCTGGACGCGAGCCGCGCGATCGCCGTCCCCGTGCTGAAGTGCGCGAAGGAGACGGTCGGCAAGGCCTTTACGGCCAACATCGTCGCGGTCGGCGCGATCAACGCCGCACTGCGGCTCTTTGACGACGAAACGCTGCTCGAAGCCGTGCGGCGGCACATCCCCGCCGGCACCGAGGAGATCAACCGCAAGGCGCTCGAGGCGGGCGCGGCGCTCATCACGCCCGAGCAGACCGCCGCCTTCGCCGTGCAGATCGGGTGAGCGCCATGGCCCTTTCGGAAAGACTGGGCTGCCGCGCGCTGGAAGACAGGCTCATGAGCGCGGACGAGGCCGCCCTTCTGCTCGAAGACGGCATGACGGTCGCCGTCAGCGGCTTTACGCCCGCAGGCTGCCCCAAGGCGGTGCCGCTGGCGCTGGCCGAGCAGGTCAGGAGCGGGCAGAGAAAAGTAAAGCTCACGCTGCTCTCCGGCGCCTCGACCGGCGAAGAGCTCGACAGCGCCTGGGCCGAGGCGGGCATCATCGCCCGCCGCGCGCCGTATATGACGAGCAAGGCTCTTCGCGCGGCCGTCAACGGCGGCGCCGAGGAGGAGATTGCCTATTTCGACCAGCATCTCGGCGAGTTCGCGCAGAACGCCAGATACGGCTTCTACGGGAAGATCGACCTCGCGCTGATCGAGGCCGCGGCGGTCACGGAGGACGGAAAACTCGTCCCGACCACGGCTCTCGGCTGCTCGCAGAGCTGGATCGACCTCGCCGAGCGGGTGATCGTCGAGATCAATCTGACGCAGAGCGCCGCGCTCGAGGGCTTTCACGACGTTGTCCGCGTCGCCGACCCGCCCGAAAGATCGCCTGTCCCGCTCACGGCGGCGGGGCAGCGCATCGGCTCGCCCTATCTCGACTGCCCGCCCGAGAAGATCGCGGCGGTGGTCGTGAGCGCGTGCGAGGAGCGGCCGCGGCCCTTCCCGCCCGCGGACGAAGTCTCCGGGGCGATCGCGCGCAACATCGTGGATTTTCTGCTGCGAGAGAAGGCGCAGGGGCGGCTCTCGGCCGGCGACGTGCCGCTGCAGAGCGGCGTCGGCGCGGTGGCGAACGCCGTGCTGCTGGGGCTGAAGGACTCCCCGCTCGCGCATCTGAGCTTCTATTCCGAGGTCATGCAGGACGGCATCCTCGACCTGATCGACGCGGGAAAAGCGGATTTCGCCTCGGCGACCTCGCTGTCGCTCTCGAAGGAGGGCCTCGCGCACTTCTTTGAGAATGTGGAGAGCTACCGCGACAAGATCGTGCTGCGCGACTCGGAAATCTCCAACAGCCTCGAGATCATCCGCCGTCTCGGCGTGATCGCGATGAACACCGCCGTCGAAGCCGACATCTACGGCAACGTCAATTCCTCGCAGATGAACGGCACGACGGTCTATAACGGCATCGGCGGCTCCGGCGACTACGCGCGCGGGGCGCTGATCTCGATCTTCATGACGCCCTCGGTCGCGAAGGGCGGGAAGATCTCCTCCGTCGTGCCGATGGTCACGCACGTCGACCACCCCGAGCACGACGTGGACGTGCTCGTGACCGAGCAGGGCTGGGCCGATCTGCGCGGCCGCAGTC
>JAFSJZ010000013.1 GCA_017449185.1 Oscillospiraceae bacterium | reverse complement strand
GCTGTCGATCATGATCATCGGAGACGCGGGCGACCACAAGGGTCGCCCTGCGTCTTCCCGATACCAGACACCGGAAACCGGAATCCGGAAACTTTTATCGGATCTCGGCGCCGAAGCGCTCGCGCAGCGCGGCGAGGACTTTTTTGACCGTCTCCTCGGCGTGCTCGTCGGTCAGCGTCTGATCGTCGGCGCGCATCGTCAGCGAGAAGGCCACGGACTTGCAGCCCGCCGCGATGCGCCCGCCGGTGTAGACGTCGAAGACGGCGCAGTCTCGCAGGTACTCCCCGCCGCTCTCCATGATGCACTCGACCATCTCGCCCGCGGGGACGGAGGCGTCGCAGACCACGGCGATGTCGCGGCTGACGGAGGGGAAGCGCGGCAGCGGCTTGTAAACGGCCAGCGGCGCACGGTGGGCAAGGATCGCGTCGAAGGACAGCTCCGCGCACCAGAGCGCCGCGTCCACGCCGTAGTTCTCGGCCACGGCGGGGTGGATCTGGCCGAAGACGCCGAGCTTTTCGCCGCCCATCCACACCTCGGCGCAGCGGCCGGGATGGTAGGACGGGTTCTCCTTCTGCGCGGTGAAGCGCGGCTTGCCCTCGCAGAGCGCGCCGAGCAGCTTCTCCACCCAGCCCTTGAGCGTGAAGAAGTCCACGCTCTCGCCGTAGGCGCCGAGCGAGACGATGCGCGGCTCGTCCGCAAGTCCGTCGCCTCGCTTGAAGTAGACCCGGCCGATCTCGTAGAAGAAGGCTTCGCTGTTGCGGAAGTTGTAGTTTCGCGTCAGGATCTCGAGCATCGAGGGCAGGATCGTCGTGCGCATGATCGAGGTGTCCTCGCCCAGGGGGTTGAGGATCTTCAGGCTGTCGCGCAGCGGCGAGTCCTCCGGCAGGCGGATCTTGTCGTAGTAGCTCGGGCTGATGAAGGAATAGGTGATGATCTCGTCGAGCCCGAGGCTGCGGCAGATCTCGCCGACCCTTCTCTCGCAGTTCTGCTCGGGGGAGAAGCCGCCGCAGGTCGAAACCGTGCCGGTGAAGCGCGTCGGGATCTCGTTGTAGCCGTAAAAGCGCGCGACCTCCTCGGCGATGTCGGAGTAGTGCTCGACGTCGCCGCGCCAGGACGGGACGAGGATCGTGTCGCCGTCGAAGGTGAAGCCGAGATCGCACAGGATCTTCTTCATCGTCTCCTCCTCGACGTCCGTGCCGAGCAGGGCGTTGATGCGCGCCGGCTCGAACTTCACGGTCGCGGTCCTGATCTCGCCGGCCACGGCGTCGATCACGCCGGGGACGACCTCGCCCGCGCCGAGCAGCTCGACGAGCTCACAGGCGCGCTCGAGGGCGCGGGGCGTGTTCTCGATGTCGAGGCCCTTTTCAAAGCGGGAGGAGGCGTCGGTGCGCATACCCAGGGCCGTGGCCGTGCGGCGCACGGAGGGGCCGGAGAAGTTGGCGCTCTCGAAGAGGACCATGGCCGTGTCGCCCACGATCTCGCTGTTCGCGCCGCCCATGACGCCCGCGACGGCGACGGGCTTTTCCGTATCGCAGATGCAGAGCATGTTCTCGGTGAGAGCGCGCGCGTTGCCGTCGAGGGTCGTGATGCTCTCGCCCGCGCGGGCGCGGCGGATGTGGATCTCGCCGTCCTTCACGCAGGAGAAGTCGAAGGCGTGCATGGGCTGGCCGTACTCGAGCATGACGTAGTTCGTGATGTCGACGATGTTGTTGATCGGGCGCATGCCGGCGTTGCGGATGCGCTCGCGCATCCACTCCGGCGAGGGGGCGATCTTCACGTTGCGCACCATGCGCGCGGTGTAGCGGGGGCAGAGCTCGCCGTCTTCGATGACGATCTTCGCCAGATCGGCGATGTTGCCCTCGCCCCTGGCCTCGACCTTCGGCTCGCGGAGTTTGAGCGGCTTGCCGAAGGTGACGGCGGTCTCGCGCGCAAGGCCGATCATGCACAGGCAGTCGGGGCGGTTGGGCGTGATCTCGAACTCGACGACGTGGTCGTCGAGACCGAGCAGCTTCGCCATATCGTCGCCCGGCTCCACATCGCCGCGCAGGATCAGGATGCCGTCGGTGATGCAGTGCGGGAACTCCTCGGGCTTTGCATGCAGATCGTCCGGCGAGTAAATATGCGGGCGCGCCGTGTCGAAGGCGACGAGGTCGCCCTCGTGCAGGTTGCAGCAGTCGCTGAAGCATTCCGTTTCTGTCTCGCCGAGAGACAGCGCGCAGTGCCACAGACCCTCCTCCTTGGCAAGCTCAGTGATCCGCGCGGCGCAGACCGTGCCGAAGATCTTGTCTCCCGCCTTGATGTCGGGGCTGATCGAGGGCTTGTTTTTATCCAGCGGATGATAGTCGCCGAGGATCGCCGCGGGCAGTATGCTCGCATAGGGGAAGTCATGCAGGGTCATGTTCAGCTCGCGGAGGGAGCAGAGCATGCCGTTGGACTCGACGCCGCGGAGCTTGCCGCTGCGGATCTCGGCGCCGTTGGGGAGCAGCGCGCCGTCGAGCGCGGCGGGGACGAGCTCACCCACGTGCACGTTCCACGCGCCGGTGCAGATCTGTACGGGTTCCGCTTTGCCGACGTCGAGCTGCGCGACGAGCATATGGTCGGAGTTCGGGTGCTTTTCAAGCTTCACGATACGGCCGACGACGACGTTCCGGATCGTTTGGGAGAGGTCATGCGTGACCTCGACCTTGGAGCCGGAGACGCTCATCGCCTCGGCAAAGTCGTGGTCGTTCACTTCTTCGATCGGGAGATCGACGAATTCAGTAAGCCATTTTCTGGAAAGATCCATGTTTCTTCTTCTCCTCTCTTCAGAACTGTTCCAGGAAGCGCCGGTCGTTCTCGAAGATCAGGCGCAGGTCGTTGATCTTGTACTCGCCCATCGCGAGCCGCTCGAGGCCCATGCCGAAGGCCCAGCCGGAATAGACGTCCGGGTCGATGCCGCAGCCCGCGAGCACCTTCGGGTGGATCATGCCGGCGCCGAGCACCTCGATCCAGCCCTCGCCCTTGCAGGTCGGGCAGCCCTTGCCGCCGCATTTGTGGCAGCGGATGTCGAGCTCGCAGCTCGGCTCGGTGAAGGGAAAGTGATGCGGCCTGAAGCGCGTGACCGTGCCCTCGCCGTAGATCTTTTCGACGACGAGGTTGAGCGTGGCCTTGAGGTCCGCCATCGTGACGCCCTTGTCGACGACCATGCCCTCGATCTGGTGGAACATCGGGCTGTGGGTGGCGTCGACCTCGTCCTTGCGGTAGACGCGGCCCGGCGCGATGATGCGGATGGGCAGCGGCCTCGTCTCCATCGCATGGACCTGCATGGGCGAGGTCTGCGTGCGCAGGCATACGCGGCTGTCGGGCGTGAAATAGAAGGTGTCCGTCCACTCGCGCGAGGGATGGGCCTCGTCAATGTTGAGCTTGGTAAAGTTGTAGTCCGCGAGCTCGACCTCCGGGCCGTCGACGATCTCGAAGCCCATGCCGATGAAGATATCCTTGATCTGGTCGAGGACGTTGTACATCGGGTGCTTGTGGCCCAGCCGCTCCGGCTTGCCGGGCAGCGTGACGTCCACGGTCTCGCTCTCGAGTTTTTTCTCGAGCAGTTTCTTCGACAGCTCGGCGCGGCGCTCGTCGAGGGCTTTTTCGATCTCGGCGCGCACCTGATTGGCGAGCTGGCCCATGACCGGGCGCTCCTCGGCGGACAGGGATCCCATCTGACGGAGGATCGCCGTCAGCTCGCCCTTTTTGCCGAGATAGCGGACACGCTGCGCCTCGAGCGAGTCCATGTCCACGGTCTGCGTGATGGAGCGCAGAGCCGCCTCGCGCAGGCTTTGCATCAATTCTTTCATACTGTTTCTCCTCTTGACAATAAAAAATGCTTTCATCCCAACAAATTGGGACGAAAGCAGAACTTCCGCGGTACCACCCGTGCTTCGGCCGCGATGCGGCCGCACTTTTCGAGAGAATAACGCCTCTCACGCGCCGGGGATTGGCCGGAGCTCGGCGGGCGAACCAAACGAAGGATGCTGCCGTCGGGGCTTTCAGCCTGTCGACCCCGGCTCTCTGTTGCGCTCGTTTCCGTTATTTTCCCGCGTCATTGCCTTTTCACAAGGGCTAATGTATCACAGTTTGCCGACGTTGGCAAGTGCTTTTTCGCCGCGCGGCCGCATATTTATGGATCAGAAAAACCATCGGGAGGCTGTGTATGAAAAAAGCGATGCTGGCGCCGCTGCTCATCCTGTGTCTGCTGCTCGGCGGCTGCGCGAACAAAAATGAGGCGCTCTTCCGTTCCTTCTCTTCGGAGCTGCGCGGGCGGAATGACCTGACCGCAACGGCCGAGGTGCGCGCCGAAGATGACGAGAAGAGCTGCCGCTTCACGCTGCGCTATACCGAGGACGGAGAGGGCGGCTGCACGGTGGAGGTGCTCGATCCCGCGCTCATCCGCGGGGTAAAGGCCCGGATGAGCGCGGACGGGACGAAGCTCGTCTATGAGGACGTGGCCGTGGACACCGGCAGCGACGGAGGCAGCGGTCTCTCGCCGATGGGAGCGCTGCCGCTGCTCATGCGCGCGCTGCGGGACGGCGCGCTGGATTCCGCCTGGAAAGAGAGCGGCAATCTTGCCGTGTCGCTCCGGCCCGAGGACGGCGTGGAGCTGACCGTGCTCTTCGACGCGGGCATGAAGCCCGACTACGCGGAGATCACGCACGAGGGGAAGGCCGTGCTGTTCATCGAGATCGGCGAGTCGAATTTCTGAGCGCCGCCTCCCGATCTGCGGAGACGTCTCCGCGGGAGGTTCTCACGGGAGAAGGAGCGCATTCGAAAGATCCATCTTGCTGCGGAGAAAAAGATGGGATATGATAAGGCTGCGGCAGCGCAGCGCCGATCCGTTCCCCGTTCCTCCCCGCTCCGGCGCGGGCGCCGCCGCTCTTTGTCAAAAGGAGTACATGCCCGATGAAAAAGAAAGTTGACCTTGCGGCTGTTTTGCTTGCGCTCTCTCTGCTGCTCACGGCCTGCGCCGGAGGGCCGGCGGCAGACACGCCTCCGGCAACCGGAAGCCCCGAGACGCAAACGCCCGAGCCCACCCCTTCCGAAGAGCAGGAAAAGACGGATGAGGAGCTTGCCGCCTTTTATTCCTCGCCGGAGAACCTGTACCTTTTGGATCTGACCCTTCCCCTTTTGGAGGAGGGCTATGTGGACGCCGACACGGCGGCCTTCGCCCGCGCTTCCGCGCTCTCCCTGACGCGCTACGCGCGCAATGCCGGAAAGGCGGCGCCCGACGATCTTGTCGGAGACGGCGAGGAGCTGGTCGAGCTGAAAAACGGCTGGCTCGACGCCATCGGCGCGACGGAGGATTACACGCCTTTCGCGCCGCTGCACTTTGAACGGAGCACGATCATCGACGCGGACGTCTATCCCTTTATGGTCCGCGGCTCATCCGCGAACTGGTACTTTTCACTCGAGGACGTCCGGGAGCAGGGATACGTCGATTTCTTCTCCTCCTATCTGCGCTTCGCTCCCCTGGCCGAGCGGGACTTCGCCGACGCGCGGGAATATCTGAAGGATCATCTTCCGGAGGACAATCCCCCCGTCAAAATATGTGTGGGCTTTCATCAGGGCAATGTGACCACCTCCTGGTTTTCCGCGGAATTCCAATATGCCGACAACGACCACAACCGGATCCAGCTGTATCATGACTGGGACTCGGCCGCATACTCTCTGCTGCACGAGTACGTCCATTATCTGCGGCGGGAGGAATCGCTGCCCTCCGCCTTCTGTACCGAGGCGATCACCGAGGAGATCAGCACCTTTGAATGTGAGAACCGGCTGCAGATGCTCTGCAGCTTTGATCGGGAGAATAAAGAAGCCTTCCTTTCGTACGGCGTGTGGGATGAGGAAAACGACTGCCTGAACTATCGGAATTACGAGATAATGGCCGCCGCGAGCTACTATATGGGGTATTCCGGGACCTATATTTCGATCGCGAGATACGCCGTTACTCATCCGGAAAAGATGTCCTGGAATTATCTGTCCTATGAAGAGGGCGCCTGTCTGGCCCGCTACATCACGGAGCTGTACGGGAAAGACGCGCTGCTGGAATGCAGCACGAACGCGGATCTGGATGAGCTTATCGGAAAGCCCGTCGATGAGTTTTACCGGGAATTCGGCGAGTGGCTCCTGGACCGGTACGCCGCCTTCAGCCGGAGCTGAGGGCGCCGCGAGACCCCGTGCGGTGGAAAACGATCTCCGAAAACAGATCGCCGCTTCGGCTTTGCCGAAGCGGCGATCTGTTTTTTTCGCGTTTATTCCAGCTCGAAGGCGCCGGTGTAGAGACGGTAGTAGGTCCCCTTCTCGGCGATGAGCCTGTCGTGGCTGCCGCGCTCGATGATGCGGCCGTGGTCGAGCACCATGATGACGTCGGCGTCCATGACCGTGGAAAGGCGGTGCGCGATGACAAAGACCGTGCGGCCTTCCATCAGCTTGTCCATGCCCCGCTGCACGATGGCCTCGGTACGCGTGTCGATCGAGGAGGTGGCCTCGTCGAGGATCATGACGGGCGGGTCCGCTACCGCGGCGCGCGCGATGGAGATCAGCTGCCGCTGGCCCTGCGAAAGGTTGGCGCCGTTGTTTTCGAGCACCGTGTCGTAGCCCTGCGGAAGACGGGAGATGAAGTCGTCCGCACCGGCGAGCCGGGCCGCCTCGCGGCACTCCTCGTCCGTGGCGTCGAGCTTGCCGTAGCGGATATTGTCGAGCACCGTGCCGGTAAAGAGGTTGACGTCCTGCAGCACCAGGCCGAGCGAGCGGCGCAGATCGCCCTTGCGGATCTTATTGACGTTGATGCCGTCGTAGCGGATCTTGCCGTCCGCGATGTCGTAGAAGCGGTTGATGAGGTTCGTGATCGTGGTCTTGCCCGCGCCGGTCGCGCCGACGAAGGCCACCTTCTGGCCCGGCTCGGCGTAGACCGAGACGTCGTAGAGAACCTGCTTGCCCTCCTCATAGGCAAAGTCGACGTCCACCATGCGCACATCGCCGCGCAGGAGGGTGTAGGTCAGCGTGCCGTCGCCGTGGGGATGGCGCCAGGCCCAGTGCCCGGTGTGCTCCTCCGTCTCGGTGATCGTGCCGTCCTCGTCCACGCGGCAGTTGACCAGCGTGACGTAGCCGTCGTCGGTCTCCGGCTGCTGATCCATCAGCTCGAAGACGCGCTTGGCGCCGGCGGAGGCCATGACGATGGAGTTGATCTGCTGGGAGAGGGTGTTGACGTTGCCGGTGAACTGCTTGGTCATGTTCAAAAACGGGATCAGGATGCTGATCGAGAAGGCAGCGCCGGAGAGCGAGACGTTCTTGACGCCGGTGAGCAGGAACACGCCGCCGACGAGCGCCAGCGTGACATAGAGCACATTGCCGATATTGGCGATGATCGGGCCGAGCGTGCTGGCATAGGCGTTGGCCCGGAAGCTGTGGCGGTAGAGGCGCTCGTTGATCTCGTCGAATTCCCGGATGCCCTGGGCCTCGTGGCAGAAGACCTTGATGACCTTCTGGCCGTTCATGCTCTCCTGGACATAGCCCTCGTTTTCGGCGATGGTCTTCTGCACCTGGACGTAAGACCTGGCCGAGCCGCCGCCGACCTTTTTCGCCACGAAGATCATCGCAGCCACGCCGACGAGCAGCACAAGCGTCATCCACACGGAGAAGTAGAGCATGATGCCCAGCACCACCAGCACGACGGCGCCGGACTGGATGAAGGAGGGCAGCGTCTGCGACACGAGCATGCGCAGCGTGTCGATGTCGTTGGTGTAGTGCGACATGATGTCGCCGAACTTGTGCGTGTCGAAATAGCGGATCGGCAGGTTCTGCATGCCGTTGAAGAGATCGCGGCGCAGCTTGTCGAGAAAGCCCTGCGTCATGACGGCCATGAGCTGCGTCTGCGCGGTCATGGCGGCGATCGAGAGCAGATACAGCGAGCCGAGCAGGATGAGATAAGGCGTGAGCTCAGCGCGGGCGGAGGCCCAGTCGCCGCTCTCGACCCAGCGCTCGATCAGGGCGATGACCTTCTGGATGAACAGCGAGGGGATCGAGGAGACCGTCGCGGCGAAGAGGATGCACACGACCGCGATCGGCGCGAGCACGGGATAATAGCCGAAGAACATGCGGATCGCGCGCAGGAGCGAGCCGCCGTCGGGCTTGGACGGACGTTTATTCATCGCGCTCACCTCCCTTGTTCTGCTGCAGATAGGTCTCGCGGTAGATCTCGCACGAGGCCATCAGCTCCTCATGCTTCCCGGAGGCGACGATGTGTCCGTTGTCCATGACGAGGATCATGTCCGCGTCCTGGACGGAGGCCACGCGCTGGGCGATGATGATCTTGGTGGTCTCGGGGATATAGCTGCGGAAGCCCGCGCGGATGAGCGCGTCGGTGTGCGTGTCGACAGCGCTCGTCGAGTCGTCGAGGATCAGGATCTTCGGCTTTTTGAGCAGGGCGCGCGCGATGCACAGCCTCTGCTTTTGACCGCCGGAGACGTTCGAGCCCCCCTGCTCGATCTTTGTGTCGTAGCCGTCGGGGAAGGAGCGGATGAACTCGTCCGCCTGCGCGAGCTTACAGGCCGCCTCCATCTCCTCGTCGGTCGCGTTCGGATCGCCCCAGCGCAGGTTGTCGCGGATCGTGCCGGAGAAGAGCTCGTTCTTCTGCAGCACGACGGCCACCTGGTTGCGCAGCGCCTCGAGGTCGTACTCGCGCACGTCGCGCCCGCCGACCTTCACGCTGCCTTCGCTGACGTCGTAGAGCCGCGGGATGAGCTGCACGAGTGTGGTCTTGCTCGAGCCCGTGCCGCCGAGGATGCCCACGGTGGCGCCGGAGGGGATGTGCAGGTCGACGTCGAAGAGCGCGTAGTTCTGCGCGTCCTTCGAGTATTTGAAGGCCACGTCCACAAAGTCGATCGAGCCGTCGGCCACCTCAAAGACCGGATCGGCGGGATTCGTAAGCGTGGGTTCCTCGCTGAGGACCTCGGCCAGACGCTTGATCGACTCGGCCGAGATCGTGAGCATGACGTAGATCATCGAGATCATCATCAGGCTCATCAGGATCTGGAAGCCGTAGGTCAGCATCGCGGAGAGCTGGCCCACGTCGATGGTCGTGCCGCGGTTGGAGATGATGAGCTTCGAGCCGACGAGCAGCACGAAGATCATGTTGAAGTACAGGCACATCTGCATCAGCGGGCTGTTGAGGGCCACGAGCCGCTCGGCGTAGGTGAAGTCCCTGCAGATGTTCTTCGAGGCCGTTCCGAACTTTTCCTTCTCGTAGTCCTCGCGCGCGAAGCCCTTCACGACGCGCATGGCGCGCACGTTCTCCTCGATGGATTCGTTGAGCTTGTCGTATTTGCGGAACACCGCGCGGAAGGCCGGCATGGCCCGGCGCGTGATCGCGATGAGGCCGGCGACAAGCACCGGCACGAGCACGACGAAGGTCGTGGCCAGCGCGCCGCCCATGATATAGGCCATGACGATGGCGAAGATAAACATCAGCGGGGCGCGGATCGCGATGCGGATGATCATCATGAAGGCCATCCGGACGTTGCCGATATCCGTGGTCATGCGCGTGACCAGCGAGGCCGTCGAGAAGCGGTCGATGTTCTCGAAGGAGAACTCCTGCACGCGGCAGTAGACGTCGTGGCGCAGGTTGCGCGCGAAACCGGAGGAGGCCTTCGAGCCCGTATAGCCCGCCCCCGCGCCGCAGGAAAGCGAGAGCACGGCCAGCAGCACGAGGAACAGGCCCGTTTTCACAACGCCCTGCAGCGGCTCGCCGTCCTTGATGGCGTTGACCATGTCCGCCGTGAGGAAGGGGATGACGACCTCGATGAAGACCTCGAGGACGATGAGGATGATCGTTATGATCGCCGGGCGCTTGAATTCGCGGACGCTCGGCAGCAGCTTGCGGAAATTCTTCAACTCTCTCTCCCCTCCTTTTCCCCGCCGCAGACGCAGCCGATCATCAGATCCAGCATGCTCTCGAGCGAGGAGCGCTGCTTCTCGTCGAGCCCGGCGGCAAATTTTTCAAAGGTCTTTTCGTCGATGCGGAAGGCGGCGCGGTCAAGCTCGCGTGCCTTGTCCGTGCTGCGGATCTGCTTGCGGCGGCGGTCGGTCTCGCTGGGGCGGACTTCGATGAAGCCTTTCTTCTCCAGCTTCTTGAGCACCTCCGTCATCGTCGGATGGCTCGAGCGGGTGAGCGTTTCAATGTCGCGCTGGCTGACCTCGCCGCCGCCGCGCTCGAGCCGGTCGAGCGCCCGGAGCGCGCCGAACTGCACGCCGGTGATCCCCTTTTCGCGCAGCGCAGCGTCCAGCTCGCGGCGGAAGGCGCGGTGGATCACAGCGAATTTCGCCCCGATGGGCATGTCGGCTTTTTCCATGGGCATCACTCCCAAAAAAATGTGTCGTATACGACATATTTTAATCCGATTATCCGAAATGTCAAGGGCCTTTTTGTCTCTTAACAAACGGATCAGTGTCCATTTTCTCTTTGCTCGTGCAAAGAGAAAGCGGACACCCGGCAGGTCGTTAAGACGCAAAAAGGCGGGAGGGGCAAGCCACTCCCGCCTTTTATTGTTGTAATTTAGCCGCGAACCGCGTCGAACTCGGCGCAGATCTCCGCGTCGGGCTTGGCCGTGCAGAGGCTGACGATCACGATCACGACGCCCGAGATCACGAAGGCGGGAAGCAGCTCGTAGATCGCGAACACGCCGCCCAGCGGCGCGACGAGGTATTTCCACACGAAGATCATGACCGCGCCGGCGATCATGCCCGCCATGGCGCCCTGCCGATTAGCACGCTTCCAGAACAGGCCGAGCAGCATCACGGGGCCGAAGGTCGCGCCGAAGCCGGCCCAGGCGAAGGACACCACGCGGAAGATCGAGCTGGCGGGATCACTGGCGAAGATTGCCCCGAGGATCGCCACGCCGATGACCGTCAGGCGCGCGACGAGCATGTTCTTCTTGTCTGAGAGCTTGACGCCGAAGACGTCGCGCAGCAGGTTCTGCGTCACGCCGGAGGCGGCGGCAAGCAGCTGTGCGTCGGCGGTGGACATCGTGGCGGCCAGAATGCCCGCGAGGATCAGACCGCCGACGATCGCGGCGAGGGCGCCGTTGGAGGCGATGAGGGCGGCGGTCTTGACGATCAGGTTTTCCGCCTCGCTCTCGGAGCCGGGCATCGCGAGCACGCCGCGGCCGGCCATACCGAAGCCGACGAGGCCGATGACGACGGCCACGCCCAGCGAGAGGACGCACCAGATCGAACCGACGCGGCGGGAGATCGCAAGTTCCTTTTCATCGCGCACAGCCATGAAGTGCAGCAGGATATGGGGCATCCCGAAATAGCCGAGGCCCCAGGCCAGCGTCGAGACGACCATGATCGGCGTATAGGCTCCCGCGGATTTCGAGAGGATGTCCGTCGAAGCGCCGAGGCTGAGATAGCCGGGAACGCTGCGCGCGTTCTCCATCACGGAGGCCCAGCCGCCCGCGGCGTTGATGCCGAAGAAGAGCACGATGATGAGCGCGAGCGTCATCACGATGGACTGGATCAGACTCGTGACCGAGGCCGCCATGAAGCCGCCGAGCGCGCAGTAGGCCACAATGACCGCCGCGGAGACGAGCATGGCCTTTTCATAGTCGAAGCCGAAGAGGCTGTTGAACAGCTTGCCGCAGGCCGCGAAGCCGGAGGCCGTGTAGGGAACGAAGAAAATGATGATCACGAGCGCGCCGACCGTCTCGATGATCTTCGAGTTATCGCGGAAGCGGCGGGCGAGGAACTCCGGCACCGTGATGGCTCCGGTCGCCGCGCTGTAGCGGCGCAGGCGCTTGGCTACGAGCAGCCAGTTGAGATACGTGCCGGCCGCCAGGCCGATCGCCGTCCAGCTCGCCTCGGCCACTCCGCAGAACATCGCCAGACCCGGCACGCCCATGAGCAGATACGCGCTCATGTCCGAGGCCTCGGTGCTCATGGCCGTGACCACGGGGCCGAGACGGCGGCCGCCGAGGTAGAAGTCCTCGGAGTTCCTGTTTTTCGAATAGGCGAAGCCGATCGCCAGCATGCCGACGAGATAGACCGCAATGGCCCCGAGAATGTAGATCGAACCGCTCATGTGTTTGTCCTCTTTTCCTTTGGATGGTGGTCATTATACAGGATCTTTCCGCGCTTTCAAGGCGGAAAAGGCGTCAAAGCCCTTGATTTTTGCAAAAACAAGGCTATAATGGGAACATCTTTAATTCTTTTCATGTTTGCGTGAATAATTTTCACGTAAACGGTTTCGGAGAGGAGTCCGGCATATGATCACGAAGCTTCGGGCGCTGATGAGCGCGGTGGAGCTGGGCAGTCTCAAGGCCGCCGCGGAGGCGCTGGGCTGCACGCAGTCGGCTGTGAGCCACATGATCGCCGCGCTGGAGGAGGAGCTGGGCTTTCGGCTGCTGCGGCGCGCCCGCTCGGGCGTGAAGCTGACCGACGAGGGCGAGCGGCTGCTGCCCTTCGCGCGCGCGCTGCTCTCTGCGGACGAGCAGCTGCGGCAGAGTGCCGCCTCGATCCGCGGACTCGACCAGGGCACGGTGCGCATCGGAGCCTTCACCTCCGTCGCCGTGCACTGGCTGCCGCCGGTGCTCAAAGAGTTCCAGCGCGACTATCCGAAAGTCGAATTCAAGCTGCTCAACGGCGACTATCACGACGTGAACGAATGGCTCTCCGACGGCAGCGTGGATATCGGCTTCGTGGCGCTGCCCTGCGAGCTGAAATGCGAGACGATCACGCTGATGGAGGACCGGCTGCTGGCCATCCTGCCGCGCGAGAGCCGCTATGCCAGTTATCCGCGCTTTCCGCTGACGGAGTGCGAACGGGAACCCTTCATCTCTCTGCTGCAGTCCTCCGACCACGACGCGCGGCGTGCGCTGGAGGCCGCGGGCGTGAAGCCCAACGTGCGCTTTTACACGAAGGACGACTACGCCATCATCGCCATGGTGGAACAGGGCCTGGGCATGAGCATCATGCCGGAGCTGCTCTTAAAGGGGCGGCACGACGACGTGCTGACGCTGCCGCTGGTGCCGGAGGCCAAGCGCACGATCGGCATCGCCTTTGCCGCGGGCTCCCACCCCGGCCCCGCAACGAGGCGCTTCTGCGACTATGTTGTGCGGTATGTGAAAGAGTCCGTCTCCTGAAGCGGAAAGGGGGCAAAAAAACAGCTGCCGTGATGATTCACAGCAGCTGTAATTCTTTTGTGCCTGTGTCGGTTCAGGGCTTGACGGGCAGCAGAATGATGTCGCCGACCTTGAGGTTGTTGAAGTTGACGCCCGCATTGAGCTTGGCGATCAGGTTGGCGTTATCATTGTAGCTGATCTTCGCGGTCTCGCACATCTTGATGACCGAGTCGCCGTTCGCGACCTTGACGCCCTTGACGACGACGCTGGCGCCGGCGGCGCTGCTCGAGAGCATCAGGATCTTGTCGCCCTGCTTGAGGTTGAAGCTCGCCAGCTTGTTGGCGGCCAGCAGGACGTTGGCATAATAGCTCGTGTAATCAAAGCCGGCGGCCTTGACCAGATTGTAGACCGTGTCGTCGGGAACGATCGTGATCTCTTTGAGGTAGAAGTTCACGCCTTCCTTGGCCTTGAAGGCTGCGGGCGTGGTCGCGGGATCCGTGGCAGCGGGCGTATAGCCGCTGCTGTAACCGCCGCCGGTCGCCGCGGTCGCAGTGCCGCCGGTCGCGGTGCCGCCGGCAGCGGCAGCCGTCGTGGTGCTGCCGGACGGGAAGTACAGCACGTCGCCCGTGTGGATGGCGTTGAGGTTCTTCGTCGGGTTGAGCGCAACGATCATGTTGTAGCAGGCGTTGTAGTCGACGCCGAGCGTCTGGCAGATGCCGTAAACGGTCTCGCCGCCGGCGACGGTGTGGGCAACGACGCTCACCGAGCCGGAAGCGGTCGAGCCGCTGGGCAGGAAGATCACGTCACCCGTGTGCAGATTGGTAGCATAGGTGATGCCGCTGGCCTTCATGATCAGGTTGACGTAGCGGTTGAAGTCGATGCCGTTGGCCTGGCAGATGCCGTAGATGGTCTCGCCCGCCTTGACGACATAGGGGACCATGTAGGCGGCCACCGCGTCGTTGCCGAGCAGTGCGGTGGTGGGCGTGATGCCGGTGGCCGAGCCGGTAGCCGTGCCGGTGGAGGCCGCGATGATGGCGGCGTCGGCGTCGGTCTTGGGCAGCTTGATCGTGGTGCCGGACTTCATGTTCAGAAAGCTGTAGTCATTCCAGCCGTTGAGCTTCATGATCGCAGCCTTGCACTTGTCAAAGGTGAGACCCTTGGCCTTGCAGATGGCGATCATGGTGTCCTTGTCCTTGATCGTGTAGGTGATGGTCTCGCCGGTGGCCTTGGGCTTGAGCCGGTCGGGCAGCGCGACGCCCAGGATCTCCGCCGCGGCCTGGTTGGTCTTCGGCAGAACGATGCTCATGCCGACGGTCATGCTCGTGAAATCATCCTCGCTTTTGAAAGCGTCGTTGAGCTTGATGATGGCGGCTTTGCAGAACTCATAGTCCAGGCCCTGCTTATCGCAGATCATTTTCATGGTCTCCGCGCCGACCTTATAGGTCTCCGTCTCCTTCTCCGCGAAGGCGCACACGCCCAGCGAGGCGAAGAGCAGAACGGCCAGAATCAGGCTGATAATTCTCTTTGTCATTGTCTTTTCCTCCCAAGAAGCTATTCTTGATGGGATCATTGTACGACAAAGTTTTCAAAAAAGCAAGAGAAAAATTTCATTTCGGTAACAAAAAATAATAATTTTTTCTTAATTTTATGTTAACATGCCGTCAGATACCGGTCACGGAGCCCATTTGACCGTCCGCGAAGGGGTAGAGAAGGGTTTTTTCGCCGATCGGAAAGGCCGCGGTCCAGGGGCAGACTTCGGCGAGGGCGGCTGCGTTCGCGGGAGTTTTGACAAGGATCGTCAGATCGGGAGCGTAGCGCCCCGTCAGCGCGCACAGCGCGGAGGGACGCAGCTCCTCCGGCGTGACGCAGAGCACGCGGCGCTGCGTATGCGAGGACGCGAGCAGCGCGCAGACGCCGCCCAGGCTCTCCGGGCCGTGACGCTCGGGGCGCAGGCATAGTTCGCGCAGGACGGCGCCGCGGCGGGCGCGCCAGCTTTCCTCTCCCGTGAGGCGCAGCAGCGCGTCATAACCGAGGGCTGCGAGAGACAGCGCAAGGTCGCCCTCCGGCGAGGGCGCGGGCGCGACAACTAGCGCTTCGGCAGCGCCCGCGCAGCGCAGAGCGGCGGCGAGATGCGCGGGATCGTAATCGGCGGCGTAGAGCTCGGTCAAAGCGAAGAGCAGCGCCGCACGCTCGGTCTGCGTCCCCTCGCGCTCCGCGAGGGCGGCGGAAAGCTCCTCCGCCGCGGCGAGATAGCGCCGGTCGGCGAAGACGCGGCCGGCCTTCGCGAGCGCGGCAAGCAGCAGGGCGTTGGCGAAGAGGGGCGCGCGCGGATCGGTTTCGACGCCGCCGCGCTCGGCGCGCCAAAGGCGCAGACGCTCGCGCAGATCGTCGTAGCCCGCGGGCAGGAGGTTCCAGCGCTCGTTTAAGATCAGGTTGGGAATGCTGCCCTCGCCGCAGTTGGGCTCGTCCGTCACGTCGTAGCACTCCGCAAAGGGACGGCCCGCCTCCGCGCCGAGCACGTCCGCGATCTGCGCGGGTGTGAACAGAAAAGGATTTTCGGGCGCCTCCGGCGAGAGGCATACTCCCGCGCAGAACAGCCCGGAAGGAGCCGGGAGCTCGCGCAGGCAGAAATCCAGCGCCTCCTCCGCCGCGTCGCGATAGAAGCCCATGCGCCCGCTCTCCCATGCCTCGGCATAGAGAAAGGCGAGGACGGCGTTGCCGTCGAGGCGTTTTTCGAACACGGGGCGCAGCCACTCCCGGTCCGGCGCGGCGCAGAAGAAGCCGCCGCCGATGTGATCGTGCACGCCGCCGCGCCAGATCGCGCGCAGATCCTCCTCGGCAAAGGCGCGGTATTTGCCCGCGCCCGTGAAATAGGTCCCGCGCAGCAGCAAAAGCAGCGCCGCGACGCGGCCGCGGAGGTCGTTATTTTTCTCCCGCATGCGCCCGACGCCCTGCAGCGCAAGCTCTGAGAAGGAGGTCTGCTTGTCCATATCACACGCTCCGTAATGATATTTGCGTTTTGTTCTTTGTTCCTATATAATATACACGAAAACACGCCCGCAGACAAGGAGAGATGCAAGATGCGCTGCTGCTTTGATACCAGCGAATATACCGGCGTGCCGGACACCGAGCCCTGCGAGAAGACCGTGGATGTGCCCGCGATCATCCGCGGGCTCGACGCGCTGTATGCGCAGGGCCGCGAGGCCGAGGCGCAGGACTGTCTCGAGCGGCACCTCGACGAGGCGCGCGCGGTCGGCGACTGGCGCGCGGAGCTCTCTCTGACGAGCGAGCTGCTGGGGCAGTACCGCCGCAGCATGGACGAAAAGAAAGGTCTCGCCGCGGTCGACGACGCGCTGGCGCTTGTCAAAGCGCACCGCATGGGGCGTACGGTCTCGGGCGCGACGGTGCTCCTGAACGCCGCGACGACGCTCGGCTGCTTCGGGGAAAACGCCGAAGCGCTGCCGATCTTCCGGCATGTGTGCCGCGTGTACGCCGATAACCTCGACCCGCAGGACTACCGCCTCGCGGGACTGTACAACAACATGGCCAACGCCCACGCCGCGCTCGGCGAACGCGCGGAAGCCGAAGAGCTGTTCCTCCGTGCGCTCCGCATCCTGGAAAGTCTGGAGGGCGGCAAGACCGAGATCGCGGTGACGCTCTGCAGCCTGGCCGAGCTCTACGACGCCGCCGACCCGGAGGATGCGCGCATCGCTCAGGTGCTCGAGCGCGCCTGGGAGACGCTGGACGATCCGGCGCTGCCGCGTGACGGTTATTACGCCTTTATGGCGTCGAAATGTCTGCCTGTGTTCGACCGTCTGGGCTTCTTTCTCTACGCGAACGATCTCAAAGAGAGGATTAGGGACATCCATGAAAGGTCTTGACGAGGCGCGGCTCTTCTATGAGCAGAAGGGCCGGGAGATGATCTGCACACAGTTTCCCGCCTATGAGGGGCGCATCGCCGTAGGGCTCGCGGGCCGCGGCTCACAGTGCTTCGGCTATGACGACGCGCTCTCGCGCGACCACGATTTCGAGAGCGGCTTCTGCCTCTGGCTCACCGACGGGGACGATCTTGCGATCGGCCCCGCGCTCGCGCGCGCTTATCGTTCGCTCGGCGCGGAGGGGCCGAAGGAGCGCAGCGCGCTCGGGGAAAGCGGCGTCGGCGTGCGCCGCATCGGGGACTTCTATCGCCGCTGTACCGGCTCGCCCGGCGCGCCGGAGAGCTGGGAGCATTGGATGAGCATCCCCTCCTGGGCGCTCGCGGAGGCGACGAACGGCGAGGTCTGGCGCGACGATCTCGGGGAGTTCTCCGCGATCCGCGAGACGCTGCTGCACGGCATGCCAGAGGACGTGCGGAAAAAGAAGCTCGCCGCGCGCGTGATCGGCATGGCGCAGAGCGGGCAGTACAACTATGTACGCTGCCTTAGACACGGCGAGGCGGGCGCGGCGATGCTCGCGCTCTCGCAGTTCGTTCGCGACGCGGCCGAAACGGTGTTCCTGCTCAACCGCCGCCACATGCCCTATTACAAATGGTGCTTCCGCGCGCTGCGCGCTCTGCCCCTGCTCTCCGACATGGCCGATCCGCTGGAATTCCTGCTCACGGGCGAAAACGGCGCGGAGGGCGACGCGCTCAAATCCCAGCTCGTCGAAGACGTCTGTGCGAGCGTTTTAAGAGAGCTCGCCGCGCAGGGCCTCTGCCGCGGCGGGGCAGACTATCTCGAGGGTCCGGCCTTCGAGATCCAGCGCGGCATCGAGACGGACGCGATCCGCGCGATGCACATTATGGAAGGTTGATGGTATGGAGATCAAGTGGCTGGGCCACGCCTGCTTTGCGATCACGCACAAAGGCTATACCGTGGTCATCGACCCCTACGACAGCGACTACACCGCAGGTTACCCGAAGCTGCGCGTGAAGGCGGACAAGCTGCTCGTCAGCCATGAGCACTACGGCCACAACTACCGTCAGGGCGTCGTGCTCTCGGGCAGACCGGAGAGTGAGTGTCCCTTTGCGATCAGCTCCTTCGAGGTGTGGCACGACAACATGCGCGGCATCACGCGCGGACAGAGCCTGGTGCATATCCTCGAGGCCGACGGGATAAAGCTTGTGCACATGGGCGACGTCGGCACGCAGCTGCTCGCCGGCGAGGCCCGCACGATCCAGAACGCGGACGCGCTGATGATCACGGCCGGCAGCTGTACGGGCCTGCCCTCGCAGGAGGTCTGGCGTCTGTGCGAGGAGGTCTTCCCGCGCGTGATCATCCCGATGCACTACCGCTTCGGCGAGCACGGGGCGCGTCGGCTCGAGCACGTGGAGGAGCTGATCCACTACTTCAATGCGCCGGGTTTCGCGCAGTATTACGACACCGACACGATCACGATCACCGGCGAGGAGGAGCCGCAGGTGGCGGTGCTCAAATATCTCGGTCCGTCGGCCTGGGGCGCGCTCGCCGCGCCGGAGGAAAAGACCGCGAAAAAAAGCCTTCTCGCGCGGCTGCTGAAAAAATAAAAACGCGTAATCTGTTTACTTTTATCGTCGATTGTGATATATTCGGATTGGTGACAGATACTAAATTGTGGTATTTTTTACAAACTAAAATATCAAGGAGGATCATCATGGAATACTTTGCCGACAGAATGGCAAACATCAAGGCTTCCGACATCCGCGAGCTGCTGAAGATCGCCTCGCGCCCGGACATCATCTCCTTCGCCGGCGGTCTGCCCGCTCCGGAGCTCTTCCCGGTCGACGACATGAGAGCCGCGCTCGACGCCGTGATGACGGAACAGGGCCGCGTCGCCATGCAGTACGGCCCCACCGACGGCAACCTGCGCCTTCGCGAGCAGATCTGCGAGCGTGTCGCCGCCAAGAACAACATCCACACCGATCCCGAGCATGTGTTCATCACCGCCGGCAGCCAGCAGGGCCTGGACTTCCTGGGCAAGCTGTTCCTCAACCCGGGCGACTACGTCGTGCTCGAGAGCCCGAGCTACCTCGGCGCGATCAACGCCTTCAAGCAGTATCAGCCCAACTTCGTCTCCGTGCCGACCGATGAAAACGGCATGATCATGGAAGAGCTGGACAAGGTGCTCGCGAACACGCCGAACGTCAAGCTCATCTATATCATCCCCGATTTCCAGAACCCCTCCGGCCGCACCTGGCCGCTGGAGCGCCGCAAGCAGTTCATGGAGATCATCAACAAGTACGGCGTGCATGCCATCGAGGACAACCCCTACGGCGACCTGCGCTTCAAGGGCGAGTATCTGCCCAGCCTGAAGAGCATGGACACCGAGGGCCTGATCATCTACTTCGGCTCCTTCTCCAAGATCCTCTCCCCGGGCTTCCGCGTGGGCTGGATCATCGCCGACGGCAAGATCGTCGAGAAGGTCAACCATATCGCCCAGGCTGCCGTGCTGCAGACCGCGACGATC
The DNA here is from genome assembly GCA_017449185.1 of Oscillospiraceae bacterium. Classification (GTDB taxonomy): domain Bacteria; phylum Bacillota; class Clostridia; order Oscillospirales; family Oscillospiraceae; genus Limivicinus. The sequence goes on along the minus strand of JAFSJZ010000013.1, from coordinate 6,674 downwards.
AACATGATGGCCATCGCCAAGTATATGGACATGTTCGACATCGACGCGCATGTGGCCAAGATCCTGCCGGTGTACAAGCACCGCTGCGGATTGATGATCGACACGATGCGTGAGACCTTCCCGAAGGAGGCCAAGTTCACCGATCCGGACGGCGGCCTCTTCACCTGGGTTGAGCTGCCCGAGTACGTCAACACCCGCGAGCTCGCGCCCAAGGCGATGGAGCAGAAGGTCGCCTACGTGCCCGGCTCCGGCTTCTATCCGAAGGGCGACGTCAACAACGGCATGCGTCTGAACTACTCCTGCTCGACCGACGACAAGATCGTCAAGGGCATCAACATCCTGGCCGAGGTCATCAAGGGCGCGCTCAAGTAAGCGTCTTCGGAAAAACAAAGAAAAGTCCGCAGGGAACAATCCCTGCGGACTTTTTGCTGAGATCTTCTGTTATTTATACTCGATCGTCAGGCTGCCGCTGGTCGTATCCACGTCGACGGGCAGGCCGCCGTAGACGACCTCGCCGCGCAGCTTGCCGGAGGCGGTGTCGAAATCGAGATCAAGGCCGGTGCCCTTCGGGAAGGCGAGCGTCACCGCGCCGGAGGCCGTTTCGATCTCCACCTTCCCGGGCGCGGCGTCAAAGCCGAGGGAGACTGCGCCGGAGGCCGTGTCGATATCGACGCTGCTGCAGAACAGGTCCTCGGCCCGCACCGCGCCGGAGGCAGTTTCGACGTCCAGCTTGCCGCAGTCGAGCAGCTCGGCCGTAAAGCTGCCGCTGGCCGCGTTCGCTGTCACGTCGCCGCTCACGGTCGTGCGGAGGACGGTCTGGCCGCCCGAGGCGCTGTCAAGGTCGAGCCCGCCGCAGACGCAGCCCTCGACGCGCAGCGAGCCGGAGGCCGCATCGAGACTGAGCTTGCCCGAGATCTCGATCCCGGCGACGAGCACAGAAGCCGAGGCGCTGTCGGCGTTCACGCCCTCGAGCGTCAGACCCTGCGGGACGAGCACGGTCAGATCCTTGTTCGGAAGATCACGGAGGTTGTTGGCGCAGGGCAGGATCGAGAGCGTGCCGCCCGAGAGCTTCCAGCGCAGGCTCTGGTCCTCCGAGAGCCGGACGGCGGCCTTCTCGCGCACGACGACGTCCTTGCCGTCCCAGCGCTCCACGCTCACCGAGCCGGAGACCCAATCGAGATCCAGCGCCTTGACGTCCCCGGCCGAAAAGCTCTTCTCGCCGCCGGTCAAGATGGTGTAGCCCTTCTGGTCATAGGCGGAGCTCGACGAGGAGCCGAAGACGGTCATATTCGGAAGATTTCCGTAAGAGATCTCGCCGCGGTGATGGGCGAACTGCAGGGCTGTCAGGCCGAGGGCCAGCAGAAGGATGCCGACCAGAAGCGCGATCTTCTTTCCTGTTTTCATCTCTTAATTCCCCTTTTTGATAAAGATCGATTTGACGCCGCGGACAAAGGCGCGGCAGAGCCGGGCGATGCCGCGGAACAGCGGCGGGATCGCCAGCGCGCCGATCACGCACAGACCGGCCAGGACGAGCATCAAGCCCACGATCACAAGCGGCGAGGCTTCGGTGGTGAGGACGCCCGCGACGGCGGCGATCGGGATCGCGACGGCCGAGATGCCGAGCGCGAGCACAGCGGCCGCCAAGGAGATCGCCAGCGCCCAGAGCGTGATGAACACGCTCAGCACGACTGCAAAGAAGCTGACGATCAGCGGAAACCAGACCGGGAAGCCGAGCACGAGCAGCACGATGACAAGCGCCGAGGGCCTGCTTTCGGACTTGATCCGGCTCCTGACCAGCGTGCCCAGCGGAAGCGCGGCGAGCAGCTCCTGCGCGACGGCGGCCGGATCGCCGAGGCGTGCGGTCGCCTCCGTCTCGGTCATGCCGTCCTCGCACATGTCGCTGATCAGCTCGTCGTAATAGGCGAGCTGCCTTTCCCTCTCCTCCGCCGGCATCTGCGCGAGCGAGCGGCGCAGCGCGGCAAGATATTCCTCTTTATTCATATCCCAATCCCTCCCGAATAAATTCATACATGGCCGCGAGCTCGTTCCAGTCGGCCGCAAAGCCCTCCAGCTGCCGTCGGCCCGTATCCGTCAGATGATAAAACTTTCGCAGGCGTCCGTTGTGCTCCACGCTGTAAACCGTGAGCGCCCCCGCGCCTTCGAGACGGCGCAGGATCGGGTAAAGCGTGGATTCCGTGACCGCGACGACGGAGGAGAGATCCTTGACGATCTGGTAGCCGTAGGAGTCGCCGCGCGCCAGCGCGGCGAGAACGCAGTTTTCGATCAGTCCGCGTTTCATCTGTGCATCCAACATCGGCAATACCTCCTTTCGCGTTATACTATACGACGCATAGTACTGTATGTCAAGAGGTATTTTGCTTTTTTTGATAAAATTTTTGCCGCCGCGGTTTTCCGCGGCAGCTTGCCGTATTATCGGTTTTCCGAGAGGCTGCGCAGGGCGGTCTGCGGCGTGCGCGTGTCGATCGGCGGCGGGGCGAGGGCGCGCAGCCCCTCCGCCAGCGCGCCGATCCTTCGGGCGCGGCGGCTCTCCCGCTCACAGCGCGCGAGGAAGCGATCCCAGTCGAAGCGCGCTCCGCAGCGGCGCTCGACAAAGCGGATGGCCTCGAGCAGCTCCTTCTCTCCCCTGCGCGCCGCGGCGAGACGGCAGCGCTCGGGAAAGAGCGCCGCCGTCTGCGCGAACAGGCGCTCCGGCACGGCGAGCAGCCCCGGGAAGCCGCAGGCGAGCAGCTCAGCCGCCGCGTCCTGCGTCCAGAGCAGCCTTCCGGCGAGATCCTCCCCGCGCAGCAGACGCAGCGCCGCGCAGGCGCAGAAGCGCAGCCAGCGGCCGAAGCCGCGCGGATCCCTCGCCTGCCCTTGTGCTTTCGTCTGCATTCCATCGCCCCTTTCGCTTTTGTCTTGACTTGCCGCGCGCGACAAATTAAAATAGTGTATACGCTCTCTCCCCTGAGCAAAGGAGTATCCCATGGAATTGAACGAACTCAAGCTCGTGACGGCCAGCAACATCATCCGGCTGCGCACGGGAAAAAATATGACGCAGGCAGAACTCGGCGCTGCGCTGAATTACTCGGACAAGTCGATCTCCAAGTGGGAACGCGGCGAGGCCATCCCCGACGCCTACGTGCTGACCCAGCTTGCCGAGCTCTTCGGCGTGAGCGTGGACTATTTGCTTACCTCCCACGACAAATGGGAAAAGCCGAAGGAAAACGAGATCGAGGAGGTCCGCTACAGCGTCGGCCACATCATCGCGCTCGCCGTGATCGGCGTGCTGACGGCCTATCTGATCGCTTTTGTGACGCTGTGGCTGTTGGGCACCGTCGAGTGGCGGCTCTTCCTCTTCGCGCTTTCTTCCGCGATCCTCGTGTATATGATCCTGATCTGCGTGTTCAAGCGCACGCGGCAGCTGCAGTTCGTGATCATGCTCTTTGTGGCCTCGCTGCTCGTGATCGTGTACTTCTTCCTGCCGAAGGCGAACCCCTGGCAGCTGTTTCTGATCCTCGTCCCGGCGGAGGTCATCGTCTACCTCGCCTGCAATGTGAAGATCCCCAAGCACAAGCGCGTGAAAAAGGATCCCTGATCCCAAACTTTGCGGTATTCTACGATTTGTAGAGCGGCTTTCGGGCCGCTCTACTTGTTTTAGAGGCTCTCGCGCGAGCGTAGCTTGCCTTGAGGGGGAAAAACAGAATATGCTGTTGTCAAGATGATACGCCAATCTGTTTGCGAAAGGAAAAGAATTATGGGCGATTACATTTTGAGCTGCTGCTCCCCCGCCGATCTCTCGAAGGAGCATTTCGAGCGCATCGGCGTGCGCTACGTCAGCTTCCATTATTTCCTCGACGGGGTGGAATACCCCGACGATCTGGGACAAACCATTCCCTTTGACGAGTTTTACGCGCGCATGAGCGCCGGCGCCGACACCCGCACCGCGCAGGTGAACGTCTCGGAATACGTGGACTTCTTCACGCCCTTCCTCGAGGAGGGCAAGGACGTGGTGCACGTCTGCCTCTCCTCCGGCATCTCCGGCACGATCAACTCCGCCACCAACGCCGCGCTGATCCTCAAGGAGCGCTATCCCGAGCGCACGGTTTTCGTTGTCGACTCGCTGGGCGCCTCCTCCGGCTACGGCCTGCTGATGGATACCGCCGCCGCCAGGCGCGACGAAGGACTTTCCGCCGAGGAACTGGCCAAGTGGATCGAAGACAATCGTCTGAAGCTCCACCACTGGTTTTTCTCCTCCGATCTGACCTTCTTCGTCAAGGGCGGCCGCATCTCCAAGGCGGCGGGCGTCTTCGGCGGCATCCTCGAGATCTGCCCGCTGATGAACATGGACAATCTCGGCCGGCTCATCCCGCGCTTCAAGATCCGCACGAAGAAAAAGGTCATCCGCGAGATCGTCAAGAAGATGGAGGAGTGCGCCGAGGGCGGCCTCGACTATGCCGGCAAGTGCTTCATCAGCCAGTCCGCCTGCTATGAGGACGCGCGCGCCGTGGCGGATCTCATCGAGGAGCGCTTCCCGAAGCTGAACGGCCGCGTGCTCATCAACAGCGTGGGCAACCTCATCGGCAGCCACACCGGCCCCGGCACCGTCGCCCTGTTCTTCTGGGGCAATGAGCGGGTCGACTGAGTATCTGGTTTCCAGATTCCAGTAAAAAAACCATGGGCATATCTGCCCATGGTTTTTTTGTTCTCTGCCAGACACCAGATACTAGACACTAGAAACTACTTCCCACGGATGGCGGAGAAGGGGTCCGTGCCCGGGCCGGTGAGCGAGGAAAAGCTCAGCGAGGCGTTGACATGGTCGGCCATCGCGCGGCGCGCGATCTCGGGCATGCGCATGCGGATCGCCGCGATGATCGAGGTGTGGTTGTAGGCCACGCTCGGCATCCAGGGGTTGTCCTCGGCGCCGGAGGCGCCGATGAACTCCAGCATCGAGGACTGGTACATCGTCAGCTTCGGCAGCAGCAGCTCGTAGCTCTGCTTCAGGTAGGGGTTGCCGCAGCTCTCGATGAGCAGCTTGTGGAAGGGCATGTCCGTCTCTTTCATGCCGCGGGTGTCCCGGCGCGTCACGCTGTCGTGGAAGGCCTCGGCCAGCATCGTCAGCTCGCGCACGGCACTGTCGCTGGCGTTGTAGGCGGCGAGGGCGGCGGCCTCGCTCTCGATGGCGGAGCGCACCTGGTAGAGGCTGATCATGTCGTTGAGACTCAGGTCGATGACATAGCTGCCGCTCTGCCCTGGGTGCGAGACGGCGAAGCCGATCTCCGTGAGGCGGGTGATGGCCTCGGCCACCGGGGTGCGCGAAATGCCGAGCGAGGCGGCGATCTGATTGACGTTCAGACGCGAGCCCGGCGCGATGCGCAGGGCGATAATCTCATCGTAGAGCAGCTTTGCGACCTGGTCGCGGAGCTTCGCCTCGGGATCGGCTTTTACGTAGTCTCTGAGCTGGTATTTGTCCATGGGTGCCTCCTTTGATGCGGTGCGGGCGCTTTGTGAAGCGCCCCTGCGGGGATGCTGCGGGAGGGGCAAGTCCCTCCCCTACGATGGGGCATGAGATCGACGCGAGCGGCTGATAGCCGCCCCTGCAATGGGAAGGGCGCGGCCGTTTCCTTACGAAAAAGGACACCCTTGCCGGGTGTCCTTTTGTGCTTGTTCGGTCTTACTTGGCGTAGTCGACGGCCTTCGTCTCGCGCAGGACGTGCACCTTGATCTGGCCGGGGTAAGTCAGCTCGTCCTCGATCTTCTTGGCGATGTCGCGCGCCAGCAGGACCATCTGATCCTCGCTGACGTCCTCGGGCTTGACCATGATGCGGATCTCGCGGCCCGCCTGGATGGCGTAGCTGCTGGCGATGCCGGGGAAGCTGCGGGAGATCTCCTCGAGCTTCTCGAGGCGCTTGACGTAGTTTTCGATGTTCTCGCGCCGCGCGCCGGGGCGGGAGGCGGAGATCGCGTCGGCCGCCTGGACGAGGCAGGCCTCGATGCTGTGGGGCTCGACGTCGCCGTGGTGGGCCTCGATGCAGTGGATGACGGCCTCGTTCTCGCGGTACTTGCGGGCGATGTCCACGCCGATCGTGACATGGCTGCCCTCGACCTCGTGGTCGATGGACTTGCCGATGTCGTGCAGCAGGCCGGCGCGCTTGGCCACGTTCACGTCGACGCCCAGCTCGGAGGCGAGCAGCCCCGCGATGTGGGAGACCTCGATGGAGTGGTTGAGCACATTCTGGCCGTAGCTGGTGCGGTAGCGCATGCGGCCGAGGAGTTTTATGATCTCGGGGTTGAGGCCGTGGATGTTCGTCTCGAACACGGCCCGCTCGCCCTCGGCCTTGATGGTGGCGTTGACCTCGCGCTGGGCCTTGGCGATCATTTCCTCGATGCGGGCGGGGTGGATGCGCCCGTCCTGGATCAGCTTCTCCAGCGCAAGCCGGGCCACCTCGCGGCGGACGGGGTCGAAGCTGGAGACGGTGATCGTCTCGGGCGTGTCGTCGATGATCAGATCGCAGCCCGTGAGCGTTTCGATGCTGCGGATGTTGCGGCCCTCGCGGCCGATGATGCGGCCCTTCATCTCGTCGTTGGGGAGAGCGACGACAGAGACCGTGATCTCGCTGGCGTGGTCGGCGGCGCAGCGCTGGATGGCGGTGGCGATGATGTCGCGCGCGCGCTCG
>JAFSJZ010000012.1 GCA_017449185.1 Oscillospiraceae bacterium | reverse complement strand
TACTCATCCATGTAGGGCTTGAGCACGCGGTACATCTGGCGGTTGGAGTCCAGCCACTTTCTGCCCATCGTGTCGCGGATGACCTGCATGCCGGGCAGGACCAGGCCGACGCCGTCCTTGGCGCGCTGGAGCAGGAAATCGGCGCCCTCGATATCGAAGTGAGACGGCTCGAGCCAGCCGAAAATGGTGGTGCCGCCCATGGAGCACTGCACGATACGGTTGGGAATCTCTACCTCTCCGATTTTGAACGGAGTAAACAGAGCTTCATACTTCTGATTCATACTGTATCCCCTTTACAAATATTAATTTCCGGTTGAGGCTTTCCTTACGGAAGCAGAGCTCTCACGAAGTCGATCGGCCACATGAGCAGATCGCCGAGCAGGCGTACCTTGTCGAGGATCGCAAGGAACAGATCCTCGCCCAGGATATCAAAGAGCTTTTCCTGTGCGGCGTCAGTCTTGAGAACCTTGGCCAGAAGATAGCCCACACCGCCGAGGCAGGCGATGACAAGCAGCTTCTTTGCTTTCTTCATCAATGTTTTTCCCTCCTGTTGTATTTTAAGTTATTACGCGTTCGCATGGTCAGACCATGATAAACCATGATAACAGTATTATAGCTTTTCCGCCTGTATCGGTCAATATTTTTTTTTGCGCTCATTTAGATAGATTGGCCCAAAGTGTATAAAAGCAGAACGCAAAACCTGTGAGAAACTCCCAAAATTGAAAGCATCTCACAGGTCTGTGTCGGGTTTAAAATTATGTTAACTAATTTATGTCAACTGATCTTCAGCGACTCCCACAGCGTGTTGATATAGCCGAGCGTGTCGGCGTCGAGGTTCTGGTACGCAAGCTCGTTGTACATCGCGCGGAAATCCCCGACGCCCGGATAGAGGACGGCCATGGCCTCCTCGCCGAGTTCTTCCTGATACGCCTCGTTCTCATAGACGAGGGAGTTCGGAGAGGCGTAGTAGATATATTCGGCGTTGGCGATCGCCGGCTCCTCGGAGAGCATGAAGTTGATGAAGATCTCTGCGAGCTCTTTTTGCTGGCAGCAGGACGGGATGCACATCGCGTCGAAGAAATAGTTCGTGCGCTCGGGGTAATAGAAGCGCAGATCCACGCCCTCCGCCTGCGCGTCGAGCATTGTGAAGTAGTCGCCGGCGTAGTAGGCGCCGACGGCGGCTTCACCGCTCTCCATCATGTTGTAGATCTCGTCCATCACGTAGCTCTTGACCAGCGGAGCCTGCGTCTTGAGCTCTGCGAGCGCGCGGTCCCACTCGGCACGGTCGGTCGTGTTCACATCGATGCCGATCTTGTACATCGCGGTGGCGAAGGCGTCGCGCGAGTTGTTGAACTGCAGGATCTCGCCGGCGTACTTGTCGTTCCACATCAGATCCCAGCCCTCTGCGTCGGCCTCGTCGACGACGGCGGCGTTGTAAATCACGCCCACCACGCCGTAGGTGTAAGGCACGGAGTAGACATTGTCCGGGTCGTAGTACAGGCCGCGGAACTCTTCGCCGATGTACTCATAGTTCGGGATATTGGAAAAGTCCAGCGGAAGCAGCATATTCTCGCCCGCCAGGCGCGCGATCATATAGTCCGAGGGGATGATCACGTCATAGCTTACAGCGCCGGAGGAGAGCTTGGCGTACATATCCTCGTTGCTGGCGTAGGTCGTATAGTTGACCTTTACTTTCTCGCCGTAGGTCTCGGCGTACCAGCTCTCGAAGGCCTTGATCGTGTCAAGTGAGCCCTCGGATCCGTCGGAGATATATTCGCCCCAGTTGTAGACGTTGAGCGTCAGCGTCTTGGACGAGCCGCAGCCCGCAAGCGCGAAGAGCATGCACAGCGCGAGCGCGAAAGCAAAGATCTTTTTCATGTTGCGTTTCCTCCTGTGGTCAGTCGTGTTTTTTGGCTTTTTTCTTTTCCCTTGCGGTGCGGACGGCCTGCACGGTATCCGCGTCGGAGAGGTTGGAGAGCAGAAGCAGGATCAGGATCACGAAGAAGATGATGGTCGCGAGGGCATACATCTTCGGCGTGACGGTTTTCTTGGTCATATTGTAGATGCGGATCGGCAGCGTCTGAAAGCCGTTGCCGGCGGTGAAATAGCTGATCACGAAATCGTCGAGCGAGAGCGTGAAGGCCATGATCAGGCCCGTCACGATGCCGGGCATGATCTCCGGCACCTCGACCTTCAAAAAGGCGCGCATCGGCGTGCAGCCGAGATCCATCGCCGCCTCCGGCAGCGACTTGTCCATCTGCTGGAGCTTGGGCAGCACCTGCAGGATCACGTAGGGCAGGCAGAAGGTGATGTGCGCGATGAGCATGGTCGCGAAGTTCAGGCTCGTCGCCGCGCCGAAGAGGCGGCCGACGAAGACGAACATCAGCATCAGCGAGATACCCGTGATGATATCGGGGTTGATCATCGGGATATTGGTCACGCTGTCCATCGCGGCGCGCAGATAGCGGTTTTTCAGCTTGTGGATGCCCACGGCCGCGGCCGTGCCCATCACCGTGGAGATCAGCGCCGCGGACACGGCGAGGATCAGCGTGTTGCGCACCGCGCCGAGCGTCTCGGAATCACGGAAAAGCTCGCGATACCAGTGCAGGGAGAATTCCGAGAACACGGACAGGCTCTTTGAGTCGTTGAAAGAAAATACCAGCAGGATCGCAATGGGCGCGAAGAGGAAGAGCATGACGAGGCCGGTATAGATGCGGGAAGCCGTTTTCATATCCTCTCCCCCCTTCTTATGCGGCCGCGCGCTTGTTGGCAAAGCGCTGCATGAAGGCCATGCCGAACAGCAGGATGATCATCAGGATAAAGGCGATCGCGGCGGCGAAATGCAGGTTGTTGGCCGCATACTGGCCCTCGATCGCGTCGCCGATAAGGTAGAACTTGCCGTTGCCGAGCTTTTGGGAGATATAGAAGGTGCTGATCGAGGGAATGAGCACCATCGTCACGCCGGAGATCACGCCCGGGAGGCTCAGCGGCCAGATCACGCGGCGCAGCACGCCCGCGGAATTGCAGCCCAGGTCGCGCGCGGCCTCGATGAGCTTGACGTCCATCTTGGCCATGACCGAGTAGATCGGCAGGATCATGTACGGGAAATAGTCGTACACCATGCCGATGACGACCGCGCTCTCCGTGCCGATGATGTGGACACGCCCGAGCCCGAGGGACGAGAGAAGGCCGTTGAGCAGGCCCGTGTCCTGCAGGATCGTCATCCAGGCGTAGGTGCGGATCAGAAAGTTCATCCACATCGGGATCATGATGAGCGTGATGAGCACGCTCTGCGTCCGCGCCGAGGCCTTGGAGATCAGGTATGCGAAGGGATAACCGAAAATGAGGCAGATCACCGTGGAGATCACCGCGAGCTTCAGCGAGCGCAGGAAAATCAGCACATAGGTGTGTACCTCGCGCGTCCCCGCCTCGTCGGTGATCGTCGAGGTGGCGGTGAAAAAGCGGGTGATGTTGTCGGTGGTGAAGCGGAAGTCAAGATCCGTAAAGGCGTAGTAGGCCACGAAGATCAGCGGCACCACGATGAACAGCACGGCCCAGAACGAATAGGGCGCGAGCGCCAGACGCTGGACGAGCGCCAGGCTTCCGGAGGCTTTCTTCTTCATTCGGCGCGCTCGCTTTCTCTCTCCGGCTCCTCGGTCAGCTCGCCGAGCTCCTCGATCTCATTCAGCTCGCCGATCTCGTCAAGCTCCATGGAATACGAAGAGTAGTCGCCGAACATGCCGGAATACTCGCTCTTTTTCATGATGTGGATGGCCTCAGGCTCGATATACAGGCCGATCTCCTCGTCCACGTCTACAAAATCGGTGGTCTGAATCATCCACTTGAAGCCGTTGATGTCCACGATGATCTCGTAGTGGACGCCGAGGAAGGTGACGGAAGTGACGATACCGCGCAGCATGCCCTTCTCCGCCTTGACGATGTCCACATCCTCGGGGCGAATGACGACGTCCACGGGCTCCTTGAGCTCGAAGCCCGCGTCCACACAGTCGAACACATGGCCGGAAAAGCTCACGCGCCGATCGCGCAGCATCACGCCGTCGAGGATGTTGCTCTCGCCGATGAAGTCGGCCACAAAGGCGTTTTTCGGCTCGTTGTAGATGTCGATGGGCGTGCCGATCTGCTGGATGCGGCCCTCGCTCATGACCACGACCGTGTCGGACATACTCAGCGCTTCTTCCTGATCGTGGGTGACGAAAATGAAGGTGATGCCCGTGGCCTTCTGGATGTTTTTGAGCTCCTGCTGCATGTCCTTGCGCAGCTTGAGGTCGAGCGCGGCGAGCGGCTCGTCGAGCAGCAGCACCTTCGGCCGTCCCACCAGGGCGCGGGCGATGGCCACGCGCTGCTGCTGACCGCCGGAGAGGCTGGTCACGCTGCGCTTCTCGAAGCCCTTGAGGGCGACGAGCGAGAGCATCTCGTTCACGCGCTCGTTGATCTCGTCCTTCGGCACCTTCTTCTCGCGCAGCGGGAAGGCCACGTTTTCGAACACGTTCAGGTGCGGGAACAGGGCGTAGCGCTGGAAGACCGTGTTGACGTTGCGCTTGTGCGGAGGCACCGCGCCGATCTCCTCGCCCATGAAGATGACCTCGCCCTCGTCGGCGGTCTCAAAGCCGCCGATGATGCGCAGCGTGGTCGTCTTTCCGCAGCCCGAGGGGCCGAGCAGCGTCAGAAATTCGTTGTCATAGATATCCAGATCGATATGGTCGAGCACCAGCTCGCCGTCGAAGGATTTGGACACGCCCTTGAGCTCTATGATCTTCTTCATCTCTTATACCCCCCGAAAAAAAGAAAAGCGACGTATGCGCGGCATACGTCACTTGGATTAGACTATGTCCCCCGCTCAGGAAAGGCGGGTATGATAAGTCCCGATTTGGCTTGAAGAGTTATCCGCCAAGATACCACTACTCTTATTGACCATTTCACAAGTCTGTATACCGGTTATAGGTAACCAACCAACTTATAAAACTTGAGCTTTTAACTCAATCAATAAGGCAACAGATGTTGCCGCCGCATTCCGCGTAAGATCGGCATTCGACCCGGCTGTCCGTGTGGCCTTGGCCGCGGTTCACCCGCGGCGGTCGTTATCTTGCTTCGGATAACCATCCAATTGAGACGCAACGATTTTATCAGTTATTCCCGGCTGTGTCAATACGGATAATCAACAGAATTCCCTGTTTTTTCCGCCGCTTCTCAGTCATATTTCACGCTCCAGAGCGTCAGGCCCTGCGCGGGGGCCGTAGGGCCGGCCTCCATGCGGTCGCGCGAGGCGAGCACGGCTGCCATATCCTCCGGCGCGCGCTTGCCCTCGCCCACCTCGAGCAGCGTCCCGACAAGAATGCGCACCATGTGATAGAGAAAGCCGTCGGCGGTCAGCGCGATGCGGATCTCGCCGCCCATGCGCGTGATCTCGACGCTTTTGAGATTGCGCACCGTCGTTTTCTTCATGTGCCGGTTGGCGCAGAAGGCGGCGAAATCGTGCTCCCCCGTCAGCGCGGCGGCGGCGCGGCGCATGGCTTCGAGATCCAGCTCCTGCGGCGCAGCGAGCATCCATTTGCGCTCGAAGACGTTGGGCTCGGCGCTGTTCCAGATCCGGTAGACGTAGGTCTTTTCGCGGCAGCTCAGCCTTGCGTGAAAGCGCGGCGGCGCCTCCTCGAGCGAGATCGCGCCGATGTCCTCCGGCAGCCAGCGTCGGATCTCAGAGAGAAGCGCGGCACAGTCCATCTCTGTCTCCGCCCGGAAGGAACAGACCTGTGCGAGCGCGTGCACGCCCGCGTCGGTCCGGCCGGAGCCGGCGACCTCGACGCTCTGGTCCAGCAGGCGGCTGAGCAGCGTTTCAAGCCTGCCCTGTATCGTGTCGTCGCTGTTGCCCTGGCGCTGCCATCCGTCGTAGCGGCCGCCGTCATAGCAGAGCGTCAGCTTGAAATTGCGCATGGCGGTTTCTCCCCCTTGCTTTAAAAACAGCCTCCCCCGCAGGAGAGGCTGTTTTCCGGAATAAAAGGCGCTCAGCCGTTCAGGCCGTCGAAGTTTTCGGGCATACCCTCGCCCGCCTCGATCAGCGGCAGATACCAGCTTGTATAGTTCATCGGCAGCATATCTCCGACATAAAGCATCCCGGAGGTGTCGCCGTTTTCAAGGTCCTCCCAGCGCGTGCCCCAGGGGCGGAGAACGATATAGTACTCCAGCCAGTTGTCCGCGTTGGATGGCTGCGCGTAAAGGCCGTGGATGAGGAAGAGGTCGGGGAAGCCCGCCGAGAGTTCGTCAGCCGGGTCGACGACCCACTCGCCCTGTTCGATCTCGTCGTTGGAGAAGTAACCTTCAAGGCTCCTCATACGGCCCTTGTCGGACAGGCCGTTTTCAAAGCTCACGTCCGCCCAGGCGACGTCGTCGCCGTCCTCGTCCCAGATCTCGATGTATCCGGTTCCGTCGTCGTAGACCTCGATCCTTGCGCAGGCGTCCCAGGCCTGGTCGACATAGCCCTCGTCCAGATATTTGCCTCCGGCCTCATACGCGACCCACCAGCCGTACCAGTCGCCCTGCCACCAGTCGTATTTGCCCGCCGCATCGGAGTTTGCGGCAGGAGCGGCGGAGCCGTCCTTGCTGAAGAAGAGCGTCACGCCCATGCCGTAGACATCCTCGAATACCAGAATGTCATTCTCGATCCTGCCGTCCATATCAAGGCCGGGCATGCTCACCAGGATCTTATTGCCGTCGATCGACCAGTTCCCGTTGGCCTCGGAATCGTTTACCTTGATCGCGCAGACTCCGCCCTCTTTGAAATCAATGGAGAAGCCCCCTGCCCACAGGGAGCTGATGGCGAACTCCTTTTCGAAGGCCTCGGCCCTGTCGGCATAATATATTCCGGTCAAGCCCTCCGCGGCCGGAGCCGGAGCGGGTTCGAAATCGGGCGCAGGTTCGGCACTGGGCGCAGGCTCGGCACTGGGCGCAGGCTCGGCACTGGGCGCAGGCTCGGCACTGGGCGCAGGCTCGGCACTGGGCTGGGAAGCCGGCGTGTCGGCCGTGGGGATCGCGGCGCCGTCTTTGCTGAAGTAGATCGTCACACCCGTATCCATCACGTCTTCGAGCGTCAGCACGCCGTTTTTCAGCGTACCGCTGCAGTCGAGGCCGGAGCCCTTGAGCGTAAAGCTCTCTCCGTCAAGCGTCCATTTGGCGCTTCCCTTTTTGCCATCGACGTTGACCTCCGCCTTGCCCTTGTCCTTGAGCTCGATCGAGAAGCCGTTCTCCCACATGGTCTTGATGCTGATGCTGATGCCGGCCGTCTCCGCTTTTTGCGCGCTGTAAAGGCCGAGCATGCCCTCGTCGACGTCCGCGCTCTTGCCGCCGCCGAGCTTGCCCCCGACGAGGTAGATGATCGCGCCGATCACGACCAGCGCGGCGAGGAGGATGAAGACGAGCTTTCCTCCTTTTTTCTTCCCGCCGTTTCCGCCGTTTCCGGCATAAACAGTCGGATCATAGGTATAGCTGTTCTGTCCTGCGCCGGGTTCGGCAGAAGCGGGAGGCGTGTAAGTATAGCTTGTCTCGGGTGCGGAGGGAGCCTCCGCCGTGGGCGGGACAAAGCTCGGCGCAGCGCTGTCCGGCTGCCGGGCGCCGCATTCCGTGCAGAATTTCGCTCCGTCTTCCAGCTTGGCGCCGCATTGTACGCAGAAAGGCATAGGTCATGTCTCCTTTCGATCAGATCGTGCCTGTTTTCCTTTTACAGGTCGATATTACCATGTTTATGCCGGATGCGCAACAAAAAAACATCCCCTGCGTGCTGCACAGAGGATGTTTTGCCTTTTGTCAGAAGGAGAAGACCACGCCGACGAGCGCCGAGCCGAGAATGAAAAAGATCGGGTGGAGCTTTTTCGTGGCCTTGACGGCGCGCGTGAGCACCAGAAGTACGGCGGCAAGGAGCAAGCCCTTGACGTTGAAAAGATCGCCGAGGGCGCCGCCGACGGACCAGGCGTCAAAGTTGAAGAGCGCGATCTTGACCACCAGCAGCCCCGCCGCGGCGATCAGCCCGACCGAGCAGGGGCGCAGGCCGTAGAAGGCCGCATCCACGTATTTGTTTTCGCGGAACTGCTTGAGCATGCGCGCCACGATCAGGATGATGATGATCGATGGCGCCGCAAGGCCCAGGGTCGCAATCAGGCCGCCGAAGACACCGGCAGTCTGAAAGCCGACATAAGTGGCCATGTTCATGCCGATGAGACCGGGGGTCGACTCGGAAACGGCGATCATGTCCGCCAGCTGCGCGGTCGTGAACCAGTCCGGATGCCGCGCCGACATATCATAGAGGAAGGGCAGCGTGGCCATGCCGCCGCCGACTGCGAAGAGGCCGGTCTTGAAGAATTCGAAAAACAGCGTCAACAGCAGCTTCATTTCCCCCTCACCCCCAGTCTGGTCAGAAGGATGCCGGCCGCCGCGCAGAAGATCACGAACACGATCGGCGAGATGTTGAAAAACACGCTCAGTACGAACACAAGCAGGCACAGAACCAGCGCCGCCTTGTCCTTCACCGCACCCTTCCACAGCTTGATGACGGAATTGAAGATCAGCACGCACACGCACACGCGGATGCCCGCGAAGGCGCTCTTCACCGCGGGGATGTCCGCGAAGTTCCGGATGATGCCGGCGATCACGGAAATGATGACGAAGGAGGGGAAGATCACGCCCAGCGTCGCCACGACGCCGCCGAGATTACCCGCCACCTTGTAGCCGATAAAGGTGGCCGTGTTGACGGCAATTACGCCGGGGGTGCATTGACCCACGGCGTAATAGTCCATCAGCTCTTCGTTCGTGGCCCAGCCGTGGCGGTCGACGATCTCGCGCTCGAGCATCGGGATCATCGCGTAGCCGCCGCCGAAGGTGAGCACACCCACCCGCGCAAAGGCCGCAAAAAGCTTCAGCAGTATCATCCTTTGAGTCCCTCGGCGTAGGCCGCGTAGCGGGCGACGCGCTCGTCGCACTCCTCGCGTCCCTCGCCGCGGCAGAGGACGTAGACCTTGATCTTCGGCTCGGTGCCGGAGGGACGGATGATGAAGCTGCTGCCGTCGGCGAGCTCAAAGTACAGGACGTTCGAGCCCTCGAAGGGCGTCTTGCCCACCTTGCCCACGCCGGAGACGTAGATGCTGCCGTCGAGGTAGTCGCGCAGCCGCACGACCTCGGTCCCGGCGATCTCCTTCGGCGGCTCGCTGCGCAGCGAGGCCATGAGCGCCTTCATCTTCTGCAGGCCGTCGAGGCCGGGCATGACAAGGTTGAGCGTCTTCTCGCGGAAGAATCCGTACTTCTCGTACAGGGCGTCCATCGCGTCGAGCAGCGTCATGCCTTTCTTATAGTAGTGGGCCGCCATCTCCGCGACGAGCAGCGAAGCCGTGACCGCGTCCTTGTCGCGTACGTAGTCGCCGCACATGTAGCCGTAGCTCTCTTCAAAGGCGAAGATATAGCGGTAGCTGCCGGCCGCGTCCCAGGCGGCGACGCGCTCGGCCATGAACTTGAAGCCGGTGAAGGTGTCCTCAAAGTGGACGCCGTTGGCTTCGGCCACGGCGCGGGCCATAGCGGTGGAGACGATGCTCGAAAGCGTGCCCGCGTTTTCGGGCAGGGTCCCGGCCGCGCGGCGGGCATTGATGACGTAGTCGAGGAGCAGCACGCCCAACTGGTTGCCGGAAATCGCGACGTATTCCTCGCCCTTGCGCACCATCGTGCCGATACGGTCGGCATCGGGATCGGTGCCGATGATCAGGTCGCTGCCGACCTTACGGGCAAGGTCGATCGCCAGATAGAAGCCCTCCGGATTTTCGGGGTTGGGGCTCGCCACGGTCGGGAAGCTGCCGTCGATGACCATCTGCTCCTCCACCGGGAAGATATGCTTGAGGCCGAGACGGCGCAGCGCTTCCGGCACCAGCTTGTAGCCGCAGCCGTGGAAAGGCGTGAATACGACGCGGAAGTCGTCCGCCACCTCAGCGACCGTCTTCTTGTCGATGGCCATCTTCATGACCTCGCCGAGGAAGGCCTCGTCGGTCTCCGCGCCCATGATCTCGATGCGGCCGTCCGCGACGGCTTCGTCGAAGGGGCAGGTCTTGAAGCCGGTGAAAATGTCGATCTGCTCCATCTGCGCGGCCACCGCGTCGGCCTGCTGGGGCGGCAGCTGGGCGCCGTCGGACCAGTAGACCTTGTAGCCGTTGTACTCCTTGGGGTTGTGGCTGGCCGTGACGTTGATGCCGGCGGTGCAGCCGTAGTGGATCACGGCGAAGGAAAGCTCGGGCGTGGGACGCAGCGCGTCGAACAGGCGCACGTGGATGCCGTTGGCGGCCATCACGCAGGCTGCCTCCACGGCGAAATCGCGGCCGTTGAGACGGCAGTCGTGGTCGATGGCGACTCCCTTGCGCATGGCCTCCTCGCCCTCGGCGGCGATAACATTGGCAAAGGCCTGCGTCGCGTGGCGGATGACGTGGATGTTCATGTGGTGAAGGCCTACTTTCATCGTGCCGCGCAGACCGGCAGTGCCGAATTCCAGCGGGGCAAAGAAGCGGCTCTCGATCTCCTTTTCGTCGCCGGAGATCGCGTCAAGTTCTTTCCATTCCTCCTCGGTGAGGGCGGGGCTGTCGAGCCAGCGGCGGTACTCTTCCTTATAGTTCCTCATCGTTCTCTTCTCCTTTAATCAGCATTCTTGCCTCTTCCAGCATACTCTTCGGGACGTAAATGTCAACCCCGGTTCCGCTCGCGCCCATGATGACGCGTCCGAACGCCCCGTTTCCGGGATAGTCGCGCAGGCAAGGGATCCCGTAAGCCTCCAGCAGATTGACCGTGAGCGTGTCGCTCAGATCCGTGCTGCCGCAGGTGCAGAGGAAAGCGCTCTCCTCGGCGTGTCCCTCCGCGTCTTTGGGCCAGCGGTCGAAGACAAGTCCCATTCCCGCTCTGCCCCATTCCTCGTTTTTCACAAAACCGCTCCCCCACTATTTATGATACCGTGACCCCTCGCCGATCTTGAACGCGCGGTAGATCTGCTCGGCGAGCATCACGCGCGCAAGATGGTGCGGGAAGGTCATTTTCGACATGCTCAGTTTCAGGTCGGCCCGGGCCTTGACGCTTTCCGCCAGGCCGAAGGAGCCGCCGATGAGAAAACACAGCTTCGGCTTTCCCGAATCGGCCCGTTCGAGAAAGAGAGAAGAAAACTCCTCGCTGCTCCCCTGCCGTCCCTCGATGCAGAGCGCAACGGCAAAGGCGTCCTGCGGGATCGCTCTGAGGATCTCCGCGCCCTCCTTTTCGAGCGCCGCGGCGATCTGCGCCTCCGAAGGATCATCGCCCAAACGCTGTTCGGCGATCTCGACGCACTCAAAGCGGCAGTATGCGCCGAGGCGCTTGCGATATTCCTCGAAGGCGTCGATATAAAAACGCTCGCGCATTTTTCCGACGCAGATCAGCTTGACCGACAGCATGCTCTCTCCACCTTCACTTCCAGCGGGCCCAACGGCGGCGCGCACAGGAGCCGCGCCCCCGTGCCCTCGAGCGCGCTTCGGACCGCACGCATGGCCGTATCGGGTGTGTTGTTCTCACGGCTGAGATGCCCGAGGATGATCGTACCCGTGCCGCTCTCGGCCAGCTCCCGCGCCAGCGCGGCGCAGTTTTTGTTGGACAGATGACCTCTGTCGGACAGGATGCGGCGCTTGAGATAGACCGGGTAGCCGCCGTAACGCAGCATCTCCTCGTCGTGATTTGCCTCGATGAGCACGACGTCGGAGCCGCGCAGATTCTCACGCACCTCGTCGGTCACGCAGCCCATGTCGGTGGCCAGAGAAAAGATCCCGCCGCATGCGATCCGATAGCCGACGCTCTCATCCGTGTCGTGCGGCGTGTGAAAAGCGCGGATCGTCAGACGGGAGAAGAAAACGTCCTCCCCCACCGGGATGACGCGCAGCCGCTCGTCGATCTGAGGCAGCATGCCGCGCAGGCGCGCGGCAACGGTGCGCGGAGCGAGCACCTCGGCCCCGCTGCGGCGCAGCAGTCCGCCGAGTCCGGAAATATGATCGGAGTGCTCATGGGTAATAAGCACTCCGCCGATGTCCTGTAATGAAAGGCAGCGCTCTCCGAGCATGGCGGAGAGTCTGCGTGTGGATAGTCCGGCGTCGATCAATATATTGGTCCCGCCGCCCGATAGCAGCAGGCAGTTTCCGCCCGAGCCGCTGGCAAAAACCGTAAGCCTCATCAGCTCACGGAGATGATCTTATCCGCGCCGTCGTCGTCCGGGAAGTCGACGACGGAAATATCCGCTCCGAGCGCGCGGAGCTTGCCGACGAAGTTCTCGTAACCGCGCTCGATATAGTGCACGTCCTCCACGATCGTCTCGCCCCTGGCGCAGAGTCCCGCAATGACCATGGCCGCGCCGGCGCGCAGGTCGCAGGCCTGCACCATGGCGCCGCTGAGCTCGTGTCCGCCCTCGATGACCGCTACGCGGCCGTCGACCTGGATCTCGGCGCCCATCTTGCGCAGCTCGTTGACGTACTTGAAACGATTGTCGTAGATACCCTCGGTGATGACGGAGGTCCCGTTTGCCAGGCACAGCAGCGTGCCCATCTGCGGCTGCATATCCGTCGGGAAGCCGGGGTATGGCAGCGTCTTGATATTGGCGCGGCGCAGATGCTTCGTGCCCTTGACGAAAACGGAGTCCTCGTTTTCCTGAACGATGGTGCCGGTCTCGCGCAGCTTGGCGCTGATGCACTCAAGGTGCTTGGGGATCACATTCCTGACAAGCACCTCTCCCCCGGTCGCGGCGGCGGCCACCATATAGGTGCCGGCCTCGATCTGGTCGGGGATGATGGTATAGGTGCCGCCGTGGAGCTTTTCCACGCCGTTGACCTTCACGGTGTCGGTACCGGCGCCGCGGACGTCCGCGCCCATGGAGTTGAGGAAGTTGGCCAGGTCCACGATGTGAGGCTCTCTGGCGGCGTTCTCGATGATCGTGCGGCCGCGGGCCGTCGCGGCGGCGAGGATGATGTTCATTGTCGCGCCGACGGAGACCTTGTCAAGATAGATGCGCGCGCCGCGCAGGAAGCCCTCCGGCGCTTCGGCAAAGACGAATCCGTTGCGCACGTCCACGTCCGCGCCGAGCGCGGTCATGCCCTTGATGTGCTGTTCGATCGGGCGCACGCCGAAATTGCAGCCGCCCGGCATGGTCGTCTTGGCCTTGCCGAAGCGCCCGAGCATCGCGCCGATCAGGTAGTAGGAGGCACGGATCCTTCTCGTCAGATCGAAAGGCGCGTCCACGCAGCGGGCGGACGAGCTGTCGATCTCGATCGTCGTACGGTTGATGAATCTGACCTTTGAGCCGAGATGGCTGAGAATGGTCAGCAGCATGTCCGCATCGCTGATCTGGGGAATATTTTCAATCCGGCAGACGCCGTCGACCAGAAGAGCCGCGGGAATGATGGCGACCGCCGCGTTCTTCGCGCCGCTGATCTCCACCTCGCCGCGCAGAGGCGCGCCGCCGTTGATAACATACTTTTCCACGTTCATGCACCTTTCCTGCAATCGGGCCATGGCCCGATTTTAGATTTTAGCATACAATCTGTCAAAAGGCAACCATTTTGTGGTCGCCGAAGCCCGGAGAAACAAAATATGGTGTTACGGCTCTTCTCTGAGCAGCCGCTCGGCCTTCAGCACGGCGATGAGCGTTTTGCCGTCTTCGATCTCGTTCCGGTCCGCCATGGCCGCGAGCTCAGACAGCGGGAGCTTTTCAACGTTGAGAAACTCGTCCTCGTCAAGGTGGGCACGCCCCGCATGCAGGCCGCGCGCCAGATAGAGATGCAGCACCTCGGTGGAAAAGCCCGGGGAGGTCAGGCAGCACCCCATCGGGATCATTGTCTCGGCGGAAAAGCCGGTCTCCTCGCCAAGCTCGCGCACGGCGCATGAGAGCGGGTCCTCGCCGTATTCCAGCTTGCCGGCCGGGATCTCCAGAAGCTGACGGGAGAAAGGATAGCGGAACTGCCGCACCATGTAGCAGAAGCCCTCGTCGTCCACGGGCAGGATGCCCACGCCGCCGGGATGCTCGACGACCTCACGCCGGACGATCTTGCCGTTTTCCAGCTCGGCCCGGTCCAGCCGGACTCTGACGATCACGCCGCTGTACTTGATCTCGCCGTCAACGCGTTTTTCGATGCATTTCAAGGCGCATCCCTCCCCGAATAATCAAAGCGATTTACATAATCTATCAGTATGAGTATAGCACATCCTTCCGGCGATTTCCATACTTTTTTGCCCTATACAGAGCCGATAATTGAAAAAAACGCCGCCGTTCAAAACAAATCAGGGTTAATTTTCTTTCACTTTTGCCGCATTTGTTTACGCTGCGGTAACAGCCGCCGCGCTCCTCTGTTCACAAAATATGCTTTTATTTTGACCGTGTATGTGATAAGATAAGCAGCAAGGATGTGAGAGGAAATGTCTGCCAAGCTCAAGGGCGTGAAAGAGATCACCGCCAACCGCAAGGCCTTTCATGAATATTTCGTGCTTGAGCGTTATGAGGCCGGCATCGAGCTGTGCGGGACGGAGGTCAAGTCTATCCGTGCGGGCAACGTCAACCTCAAGGACGCTTTCTGCACGATCAAGAACGGCGAGCTGTTCGTGCGCGGCATGCATATCTCTCCTTACGAGCACGGCAACATCTTCAACCGCGATCCCGTGCGGCCGCGCAGGCTGCTGATGCATAAGCGCGAGATCCTGCGCCTGAACGCGCGCGTCATGCAGGACGGCGTGGCGCTTATCCCGCTGCGCATGTATTTCAAGGACAGCCGCGTCAAGCTCGAGCTGGGGCTGTGCAAGGGCAAGAAGCTGCACGACAAGCGCGACAGCGAGGCCGAACGGCAGTCGAAGCGCGACATCGACCGCGCGATGAAAAACGCAAACGAATGAGAAAGGAATAAAAAGATGAGCAATCCCATCGTTACCATCGAAATGGAAAACGGCGACGTCATGAAGGCGGAGCTCTACCCCGAGATCGCCCCGAACACGGTGAACAACTTTGTGTCCCTGTGCAAAAAGGGCTTCTATGACGGCGTGATCTTTCACCGCGTCATCTCCGGCTTTATGATCCAGGGCGGCGACCCCGAGGGCCGCGGCGTCGGCGGCCCGGGCTATTCCATCCGCGGCGAGTTCACGGCCAACGGCTTCAAGAACGATCTCAAGCACAGCCGCGGCGTGCTGTCCATGGCGCGCACGATGGCGCCCAACTCCGCCGGCAGTCAGTTCTTCATCATGCATGAGGACGCTCCCCATCTTGACGGCCAGTACGCGGCCTTCGGCAAGCTCACCGAGGGGGAGGACGTGCTCGACAGAATCGCGAACACGCGCGTCGATTACAACGACCGGCCGCGCGTGCCGCAGGTGATGAAAAAGGTCACGGTCGAGACCTTCGGCGTCGACTACCCCGAGCCGGAGAAGTGCTGAGGTTTCGTTTAGTTTATAGTTTTTAGTATCTTTTTCGATAGTATCTCCCGCCTATCGTTGTTCTTAACAAAATCGGAGCCCAGCGAAGCGGGTCCGATTTTGAGAGGAAGAAGGAACTTCGTTGTTCTTCACAAAAACGAAGGCCTGCCCTTCGTTTTTGAAAGGAAGAATTCACCGTTGTTCTTTACAAAATCGGAGCCCAGCGAAGCGGGTCCGATTTTGAGAGGAAAACCAAATTCATCGGTTCGTGTTGCCGCGCCCCGCGCGACAACTGAACCTAATGAATTTGGTTTGACGAGGGGATGTACTGGTTTCGACGGGGGTGCGGAGGCAGGAATAGCGGGCGGATGCGCCTGGCATCCATAAAACGGGCAGCTTATAAATTAAAGAAC
>JAFSJZ010000011.1 GCA_017449185.1 Oscillospiraceae bacterium | reverse complement strand
GCGGGAGGCCTCTTCCTTCACGGCGTCGGTCGCCTGCTTCTTGGTGCCGACGAAAAGGATCGTGTCGCCCTTCTCGGCAAGGCCGCGCACGAACGCGTACGCTTCCTCGAGCTTCTTAACGGTCTTCTGCAGGTCGATGATATAAATACCGTTGCGTTCGCAGTAGATATACTCGGCCATCTTGGGGTTCCAGCGGCGGGTCTGGTGTCCGAAGTGGACGCCGGCTTCCAGCAGCTGCTTCATGGATACGACTGCCATTGTTTTATTCTCCTTTTTGTTATTATTCCTCCGGGAGCTTCAGCCCTTCCGCCAAGCCGTCTGGCACAACGGCCACATGGGGAAAGTCGGCGCCCGTGCGAAATGCCTTGATATAATATCAAAAGGATGCAGAAATTGCAAGAGGTTTACAAAGAAATTTTCGCCGCATTCCTCAAAAAATCTTATTATTTTTTGTAGCTTTCTTTACAAAGCGGTGGAATTGTACTATGATACAGGGTAGACCATAAGGAATTTTCCGATAATTGAGAAAAGAAGTTCCCGAGGCCGGATCAAAAATGCCGGAAAAGAGGGTGTCTGTGATGTTGGAGAAAAACTTTATCGAGGTCTATGAGAAATTCGAACTGCAGTTCTTCCGCCGCGTGTTCGAGCAGGTGAAAGAGCGGGACGGCTCGCTGTCCGCGATGGAGGCTTTTTCGCTGGAGGTCATTTACCTGCTCAACGAGCCCACGGTCGGCCAGTTTGCCGACTTTCTCAACATCTCCCAGTCCAACGCCACCTACAAGGTCAACAGTCTGATCAAAAAGGGCTATATCAAGCGGCAGAATTCCCAGGTCGACCGCCGCGAATATCATCTGGTCCTCTCGGAGAAGTTCCTCAACTACGTCGGTCTGTTCAACCAGTACGAGCACACGGTCATGCAGCGCTGCGAGGAGCGCTTCCCGCACGAGGACGTACAGAAGTTCGACGAGATCCTCTCGGTGATCTCCAAAGAGCTCATGCCCGAGTGCGACAGCTGACCCCGGACGCTGCCCGATCCATTTCTTTCAGGAGTTTTATTCATGGTTTTTTCCAGCCTGCTGTTTGTCTATGCGTTCCTGCCGCTCTCCCTGCTCGCGTACTATATCTGTCCGGACCGCAAGAGCAAGAACGTCGCCCTGCTGGTCTTCTCGCTGATCTTCTACGCTTGGGGAGAGCCGAAATATGTCCTGCTGCTGATGTTCATGGCGCTCTCGAGCTGGTACTGCGCCCTGCGCATCAACGACTCGCCCTATATCGAGACGGCACGCGTGTGGCTGACGGTCTCGATCGCGGTCGACCTCGCGCTCATCGGCTTTTTCAAATATTCCCCGCTCGTCTGCTCGATCTTCGGGAAGGTGCCGGACTTCGTCGCGCGCATCGCGCTGCCGATCGGCATTTCCTTCTACACCTTCCAGCTGATGACCTACGTCGTCGACGTCTACCGCGGCGACGCGCACGCCCAGCGCAGCTACTGGAATGTGCTGCTCTACGCGGCGCTGTTCCACCAGTGCGTCGCCGGCCCGATCGTCCGCTATAAAACACTCGCGCGCGAGCTCTATGTCAGCCGCAAGGCGGGCAAGGATTTCCTGCCCGGATTGCGGCGTTTTGCCGTGGGCCTGGCGAAAAAGGCCCTGCTGGCCAACCCCTGCGGCGCGCTGGCCGACCAGCTGCTGCTGACAAGCTCCGCGGCCTCGAACGCCGCGCTCTTCTCGCAGAACCTTGCCGCGATCCAAAAGCTGACGGTGATGGAGAGCTGGCTCGGCGCGGCGGCCTACATGCTGCAGATCTACCTCGACTTTTCGGCCTATTCCGATATGGCCATCGGCATGGGCTGGATGCTCGGCTTCCACTATCCCGAAAACTTCAACTATCCCTACATCTCCCGCTCGATCACGGATTTCTGGCGGCGCTGGCACATGTCGCTGTCCACCTTCTTCCGCGACTACGTGTATATCCCGCTCGGAGGCAACCGCGTGAGCATGCCGCGCTGGCTCCTCAACCTCTTCATCGTCTGGGGCCTGACCGGCCTGTGGCACGGCGCGAGCTGGAACTTTGTGCTCTGGGGCCTGTATTACTTTGTCTTTCTCGTGTTGGAGAAGCTGTTTTTGAAGAAGATCTTCGGCAGGTTCAAGGTCCTGCCGCATATCTATGCGCTCTTCGTCGTGATGGTCGGCTGGGTGCTCTTCCGCTTCACGGACGTGCGCCTGGCATGGCAGGTCTTCCGCAACCTCTTCGCCCTCAACGGCAACCGCTTTTCCGATTTTATCTCTGTCACGGTGCTGGAGAACAATCTCTTCCTCCTCATCGTGTCTGTTTTCGCTTGCACGCCGCTGATGAAACGCTTTTCCGACGCGATGGCGGCGCGCTTCCGCAGCCGGGGCTCGCAGACATGGGAGATCGTGCGCACCTGCGTGATCCCCGTGGTGCTGCTGCTGCTCGCCACGAGCTCGCTCGTGGGAGACAGCTACAACCCCTTTATCTACTTCCAGTTCTGAAGGAGGGCGTGTGATGGAAGAAACAAAACGCCGCTCCGTCAGACGGACGGAGGAAAAAAGAAGGAAGCGCCGCAGAGCGCTCGCCGCGCCCTTTTTCACGGTGCTCTTCGCGCTGGGACTGATCGGACTGATCATCCCGCTGCGCCCGACCGTGTCGATGCGCGAAAAGCGCAGCCTGGCCGAATTCCCGGCCCTCACCGTCAAGACCCTGCTCTCGGGCGATTTCTTCGACGGGGTCAGTACCTGGTATTCCGACACCTTCCCCGGCCGCGAGACCTGGATGGACGTCTCGCGGGGGCTTGAGAATCTCCACGGCATCACGAACAACGTGGTGGTCATCTCCCAGATCAACAGCGGCGATACGGACGAGATCGCCCTGCCCACGCCGGCGGCCGTGACACCCGCGCCGATTCCCGCGGAGCCCGACGCCGAGCCGACGGAAGAGCCGGAGCCCACACCCGTTCCGACGCCGGAACCCACGCCCTACTACGAGGAGATCGACGAGCCCACCGAGTCCATCGAGAACTGGGGCGGCATCGGCGACAACGACGAGAAGGTCATCCACGGCACGGCGCTGCAGATCGGCGGTGCGGCCTTTGAAAAGTTCCAGTTCCTCGAGGGGCTCACGACCATGAACGCGAACATGGTCAGCCGCGCGGCCGGCATCGCCAAGGAGTACGACGTGCGCTTCTTCGACATGCCGATCCCGGCGAGCGTCGGCGTGCTGCTCTCGTCCGATCTGCTGGACCGTCTCGGCATGGACGACCAGGGGCAGGCGATCGCCTTCAAGTTCGAGAAAGAGAACGACGACGTGCTCAAGGTCAACGTGTTCAACACGCTGGTGAGGCACAACAGCGAGTATATCTATTTCCGCACCGACCACCACTGGACGGCGCTGGGCGCCTATTACGCCTACGTGAGCTTCTGCAATGTTGCGGGCTTTGAGCCCGTTCCGCTGGAGGAGTTCACCGAGCTCGACCAGGGCGATTTCCTCGGCAGCTTTTACTCCACTTCGCCCCAGCCGGCGAAGCTGGAGACCGACCGGCTTGTCGCCTACTATCCGCCCGGGAACATCGAGATGCAGGTCTACAACAACGGCTACACCTACGGAGCGGAGCCCATCATCGACCGCTCGCAGTCGAGCATCTTCGACAAGTACACCTGCTTCCTCGGCGGCGACCACACGATGACGGTGCTCACAAACAATGACCTCGGCGAAGACGCGCCCAACTGTGTCGTCTACAAAGACTCCTACGGCAATCCCTTCGTGCTCTATCTCACGCAGCATTACCACCGCGTCTATGCGCTGGACTTCCGCAAATACGACGCGATGGGCATGCGCTCGTTCATCCAGGCCTATCACATCAACGACGTCATCCTGGCCGAGAGCATGTCCATGTCCATGGGACAGGGCTCGTATGTGATGCTGGATATGCGTTTAGGCTACTGATCCGCAGTCAATCAAGCTGAAAGGGGAATACAACATGGCAGAAACCGCAAACGGCGGGCTGAAGCTCAACTACAAGCGCACGGCGCTCATCGGCTTCGCCTTCTTCGGCATCCTCCTGCTCTGGCAGGTCTACGACTCCTGGTGCCCGACCTTCCTGACCGACATCTTCGCCAAGCGCTTCTACAACATGACCTCGGCGGAGCTCAAGGCCAGCGATCCGGACAAGATCCTGGAGGTCCAGTGGATCGTCGGCATCATCATGGCCTGCGACAACCTCGCGGCGCTGATCCTGCTGCCGATCTTCGGCAACCTCTCCGACAAAACGAGAACGCCCATCGGCAAGCGCATGCCCTACATCCTCGTGGGCACCTTCGTCTCGGCGGTGGCCTTTCCCTTCATCCCGCTGTTCTTCCACAAGAACAACATCGTCGGCATGGTCGCGATGATGGCGGTCGTCCTGATGTTCATGATGATGTACCGCAACCCGGCCGTCGCGCTGATGCCGGACATCACGCCCAAGCCCCTGCGCGCCAAGGCCAACGGCATCATCAACATCATGGGTTACTTCGGCGGTGCCTTCGCCACCGTGCTCGGCATCTTCTTCGTGCTGAGCTCCTACATCAACGCCCCGTCGGGCGAGCGCAATCTCTGGACGATCGAGCTGCCCTTCATCGTCGCCTCGGTGCTGATGGTGATCTCCGCGCTGGTGCTCTTCAAGACCATCCGCGAGAACGAGCTGGAAGAACAGCTCAAGGATGAGCTCGCCCTCGGCGAGCAGCTCGCCGCCGTGGCCACGCCCATCGACGACGACAAGCCGATGAGCAGGGAAAACAAGACCATGCTTCTCGCCATCCTCGGCGCGGAGTTCCTGTGGTTCATGTCCGACAACGCCCTGGGCACCTACGTCGGCAACTACGTCATCTACTACCTCAAATCCGTCTCGAGCGCGACGATGATCCTCACGATCCTCGGCGGTCTGGCCTCGGTGCTCGGCTTCGCGATCGCAGGCGGCATCGCCGAGAAGATCGGCCGCAAGTGGACGATCTCGACCGGCTTGATGATCACCTTCGTCGGCCTGATCGTCATGTGCTTCGTGCGCCCGACGAATATCGTCAAGGACGCCGCCGGCCACGGCGAGTTCACCTTCCCGGTGCTGCTCTACGTCGTGTGGGCGCTCAAGGGCTTCGGCATGGCGCTGGTGCACAACTGTTCCTTCCCGATGGTCGTCGAGCTGTGCTCTTCGAAGAAGATCGGCAAGTTCACCGGCTTCTACTACGCCGCGTCCATGTCCGCGCAGACGGTCACGCCGGTGCTGCTCGGCCTGGTGCTGAAGGCCGCGATGGCCTGGCGCGCGCTGCCGGTCTACGCCTGCATCCTCACGCTCCTGAGCTGCACGGTCTTCACCTCGCTGGTCAAGAACATCAAATCCGGCAAGGTCGCGAACGTCACGGGCATCGAGGCTCTGGGAGCCGACGACTGAGGTGCGGATATGAAGAAAAGCGAAAGAATCTTACTTGCCTGCGGGGCGGCGGCCGTCGCGCTGCCGACCTTCCTGCTCGCGCCCGGCCGGGCGACCAAGGGACAGAAGGCGCCCTTCTGGGGCCGCAACTTCGCCCACCGCGGCCTGCACAGCCGCGACAGGAGCGTGCCGGAGAATTCCGTCAAGGCCTTTGAGCTCGCCGCCGCCGCCGGCTACGGCATGGAGCTGGACGTGCAGGTGACGAAGGACGGCCAGGTGGTCGTCTTCCACGACGACGACCTCAAGCGCGTCTGCGGCGTCGAGGGGAAGGTCTGGGACTACACCTTTGCCGAGCTGCAGAAGTTCCCGCTCTGCGGCACGGAGGAGCGCATCCCGCTCTTTTCCGACGTGCTCAACACCGTGCGCGGCCGCGGCGCGATCATCTGCGAGCTGAAAAACGGCCCGCGCAACCGCGAGCTGTGCAAAAAGACCTACGACCTGATCGCCGCCTATCCCGGCGAGATCTGCATCGAGAGCTTCAACCCCTTCATCGTCGCATGGTTCCGCTTCCACGCGCCGGAGCTTCTGCGCGGCCAGCTGGCGACGGACAAATACGAGGAGCGCGGCGCGCTGCAGGCCTTTCTGCTGCGGAACTGCCTGTTCAACTGGGCCGCCCGCCCGCAGTTCATCGCCTACAAGCTGGTCAAGCGCCCGCTTCCGGTGCGCTTCGCCGAGCTCCTCGGCGCGATGCGCGTGGCCTGGACCTCGCACGAGCCGCGCAGCGAAAAGGGCCAGGACGCGGTGATCTTCGAATTCTACAAGCCGCGCGTGAGCTTCAAATAAGGGCAGACCGCCCGGCCCCGCAACGACCGTCCCCCGCCCGCCAGAGCGGGGGACGGTTAATTTCTTAACTATCCTTGCGTTTTTATGCACTAAATGGTAAAATATACATCCGAGAAGCGAAACAGCGATCTCCCTTCGTCCTCGCGGAAAATCAGACGCCGCGCCGCCCCGATTTCCGGAAGGAGAGCCATATGGAAGAGTCTCTGATGACAGCCTTTGCGGTGCTCGCCGCACTGCTGGCCGTTTTTGACTTCTATTTCGCCAATCAATCGTTCCGCCAGCCGGAAGAGATCGGCCGATATCTCGGCCTGTCCGCGCTGCTGGCGGGTGTTGTCACGCTGTCTTATTATTTCAGCATACGCACCGGCTCGTACCTCAGAACGTCCGTCGCCAGCAGCGTTTATTTCAGCTGCATCGACTGGATGCTGGTATCGCTGGTGCGTTTTGTCTATTTATTCACTCGTTTGCATCTTCAGAAGAGCGCGAAAATCATTCGCGCGGGGATCATCACGCTCGCGGCCCTGGACAGCATCGTCATGCTCTGCAACATTTTTACGGAGTGGGCGATCAGCTACGAGGCGGTCGAAGGCCTGCTCTCACCCTACGTCTACCGGATGAAGCCGCTGTACGTCGGGCATCTGTTCTTCACCTACGCGCTGGTCGTGCTGGTGCTGGTCATCCTGATCCACAAGACCGTGAAAACGCCGGTAGAATACCGAAGCCAGTTTCTTCTGATCATAGCCTCGATCACCCTGGTCGTGCTGATCAACGCCGTGTTCCTGTTCGCCGACAAGGACTCCGTCATTTCCCAGCTGGACTGGTCGGTGTTCGGCTACAGCATCGGCATCCTGCTGAGCTACTGGGCGGCCTTCATCTTCCGGCAGTCGGAGATGCTCAAGACCCTGTCCATGACCATCTTCCAGAACATCGACCAGGGCATCGTGCTCTTCGATCACACGGACGATCTGATCATGTTCAACCGGAAGGCCGCGGAGATGCTGCCGGGCTACGGGCTCGAGCAGGGGCTCACCGGCACGAAGTTCGCCGAGCGCTGCGAGATCGGACCGGAAGAGGAGCTGCCGGATCACCTCAGCGTGCAGAACGAGCAGCGCAGCGCGGCGGGACAGCTGCTTCGCTGCGACTATTCCCGTCTGCGCAACAGCAAGGAGCGTGTGATCGGCAATCTCTTCGTGTTCTCGGAGGTCACCGACGACACGGACCTGCTGACAGGCTTCCAGCAGAGTGAGATCTTCAAGCGCACGATCGCCGAAAACCCCTACGTCTTCGAGTACCCCACAACGGCGATCGTCTTCGACCCGTCGGGTCTGGGCGAGGTGAACAGGACCTTCGGCCGCGAGATGGGCGACAGGCGCATCCGCCGTCTCGCGCAGCTCATGCGGGAAAACCTGCCGAAGGACACCCAGTATATCCGCGGCTACGAGGCGCATCTGGTCGCCGTGTGCGAGCACGCCACCGAGAAAGAGCTGCTCCCGTGTGTGGAGAAAATCGTGGAGGAGTCCGCGGGCAACGCGATCTTCGGCATTGCCGAGATGGGCGAGGACCGCATGGTGCAGAAGACCATCGAGGAAGCCAGCCGCTCGATGCAGATCAAGAAACTGCTCAGCCGAAAATCCTTCCACTCTCAGAAACTGAGCTCCCTCGTGCGCGCCCTGCAGGAGTCCGATTCGGATACCGAGGCGCACGTCCAGCGGACGCAGAAGATGGGCGCGGAGCTGGGCAGGCGCATCGGACTGAGCGACGGGCAGCTGGCGGATCTGCAGCTGCTGTGCCTGCTGCACGACATCGGCAAGATCGGCATTCCGCTGGAGATCCTCAACAAGCCCGGCAAGCTCAGCGAGCAGGAATGGGCCATCCTCCAGACGCACGCGGAAAAGGGCTATCACATCGCAATGAGCTCGGACGAGCTCAAGGGCATCGCGCCGATGATCCTCTCCCACCACGAGCGCTGGGACGGCAGAGGCTATCCGGAGCGGCTCGCGGGCAACAACATCCCGATACTCAGCCGCGTCATCAGCGTGGTGGACAGCTACGACGCGATGGTCAACAACCGCAGCTACCGCAAGGGCCGCTCGCCCGAAGAGGCGATGGAGGAGATCCGCCGCTGCTCCGGAACGCAGTTTGATCCCGTTATGGCGGAGGAGTTCCTGAAAATGCTCGAGGAGAACCCCGAGATCGCCAAGGGCGAATCCGTCGGCGGCGAGGAGGTGCGCGTCTTCGTCCCGTCCGAGACGGCGGATAACGCGGTCGGGAATACCTTCGTCGTCCCCTTCAGCCGTTATCTGCTGGACATCGACGATTTCATCATCGAGATCGACGAGCGCTTCGAGGAGCTCACCGGCTACACTTCGCGCGAGGTCGTCGGAAAGATGCTGCAGTACGAGCTGCTGCCGCCTGAGGCGCGCGGCTACTATTTCCACCAGGTCAACAGGGCCTTCGCCCACAGCGACATCGCCTACCTCAAGCACGAGCTGCTGCGCAAGGACGGCTCGCGGATCTGGGTGGTCTGCTGCGGCAAGCGCTTCTTTGACTCGGCGGCCAAATCCTTCCGCAGCGAGATCCTGATCTTCCAGACGAGAGGCAGCGCGGACGAGCTATGATAAGACACAAAAACATATAAAACGAGCGGGAGCTGTTATTCAACAGCTCCCGCTATTCCTGTCACAGAAAGATCACTCCGCCTCTTCGGCTTCCTCCTCGTCGGGCTCTTCGATATCCTCCGGCAGGAAGGTCATCAGGTCGTCTCTCGTCGGGTCCTCCATCTGCGCGACGCGGTTGGAGTGGCGCACGACCATATCCTCAAAAAGGTTGCGGACGTAGCGGCCGTTGCCGAAGTTCTCACCGCGCTCTTCATAGAGCTCGTTGAAAAGCTTCTGCGCGGCCTCGTCGGCCTCGGGACTGAGAACGTAGCTGTTCTTCTTGCACTGCAGACGGAAGATGCCCATCAGCTCCTCGCCGTTGTAGTCCTCGAAGAAGAAGAACTTGTTGAAGCGCGACTCGAGACCGGGGTTGGAGTCGAGGAATTCGCGCATCGGCTGGGTGTAGCCCGCGACGATCACAACGAGATTGTCGCGGTGATCCTCCATGGCCTTTAAGAGCGTTTCGATGGCCTCGCGGCCAAAGTCGTTCTCGCCGCCGGAGGAGAGGGAATAGGCCTCGTCGATGAAGAGCACGCCGCCGATCGCGGACTTGATGACCTCCTGGGTCTTCAGCGCGGTCTGCCCGACGTAGCCGGCCACGAGACCGGAGCGATCCACCTCGACGAGCTGACCCTTGGAGAGAGCCCCGATCGCGGCGTAGAGTCCGCCGACGAGCCGCGCCACAGTGGTCTTGCCCGTGCCGGGATTGCCCATAAAGACCATGTGCATCGACATCGGCGCGACGGGGAGGTCGTTCTGCTCACGCAGCTTGCGCACCTTGATGAGATTCATCAGGCTCTTGATGTCCTTCTTGATGTTCTCCAGACCGATCAGCCCCTCAAGGTCGGCCATCAGCTCGTCGAGATCGGGCTTTTTCTCCTCGGCTGCAGGGGCGACGGCATTCTCCGTCTTGCCGCCGGCGGTCTGCGTCTGAGGCGGGTGCTTCTCGGAGAAGCTCGGCTCGCCGCTCGTGACGAAGTCGAGAGGGTTGAGCGCTTCCTTGCTCTTGCGCACGCCGGAGGTATCGCAGATGGCGGTGAGCTTGTCCGTGCATTCGGTGATATACTCGGCCTCGGCGTAAGTGACATCGTCGTCTACAGCGGCGAGATAGAGCAGGATGTTCGTCAGCATCCGGATGAAGGTGCGCGAGGTCTCCGAGCCGCGCTTGGCGTCGCTCTCGGCCAGATTCCAGAAGAATACGGGCGGGAGAAAGACCTCGCTGTCGCAGACCGAGCTCGTCAGCGTCCAGAGCATCCAGGTCGGCCGCGGGCGGCTGCGGGAATAGATCTGGTTGGCCATGTCCACATGACGCTGAGTGATGCTGCCGGCCTTGCTCCACAGCCCGAGGGCGCAGGAGATCATGAACTTGTCCAGCTCCTCAGCGAGCGTGATGCTGCCGACGCGGTAAAAGGCGTCGGTGTTGGCGACGTAGATTTTATGGAATTCCTCGGGGGTACGGTTCCAGGCGGTAGGCATGTCGATGCCCTCCCTCTATTTATGATACAGTTTTTTGGCCTGATAGCGCGGTTCAAAGGTGATGTTCACGCCGAGCTTTTTGAACAGGTCGGCGTCCACGTGCGAGAGAATGACGGACGAGTGCGCCTCGCAGCCTCGCAGCTTGCCCAGCTGGTCGATCGCCAGCTCCGCCATCGGATTCGTCACGGCGCAGATCGACAGCGCGATGAGCAGCTCGTCGGTGTGCAGACGGGGGTTGTGATTGCCCAGGTGCTCGACCTTCAGGTGCTGGATCGGCTGGATCACGCCCGCGGCGATCAGCGGCAGCTTCTTGTCGATGCCGGCAAGGGCCTTGAGCGCGTTCATCAGGCAGGCCGAGGACGCGCCGAGCAGCGAGCTGGTCTTGCCCGTGATGATCCGCCCGTCGGGCAGCTCGATCGCAACGGCGGGGCCGCCGGTCTCCTCCGCGCGCGCGAGCGCGGCGCCGACGACGGGACGGTCCTTCGCGCTGAGGTCGAGCGAGTTCATGATCAGTTCGATCTTGCGCGTCTCCGAGGGATCGGACAGACCCTGGCGCACCGCGCAGGCGGCGGCGTACCAGCGGCGGATGATCTCCTGCTTCGAGGCCTCGCAGCAGGCCTCGTCGTCGAAGATGCAGTAGCCGGCCATGTTCACGCCCATGTCCGTGGGGCTCTTGTAAGGGCTCTCGCCGTAGATGGACTTGAAGATCGCCTCCAGCACGGGGAAGATCTCCACGTCGCGGTTGTAGTTCACGGTGGTCTTGCCGTAGGCCTCGAGGTGGAAGGGGTCGATCATGTTCACGTCGTCGAGGTCGGCCGTGGCGGCCTCGTAGGCGAGGTTGACCGGGTGCTTGAGCGGCAGGTTCCAGATCGGGAAGGTCTCGAACTTGGCGTAGCCGGCGTCGATGCCACGCTTGTGCTCGTGATAGAGCTGGCTGAGGCAGGTGGCCATCTTGCCGCTGCCGGGACCGGGAGCCGTCACGACGATGAGGCTGCGCTCGGTCTCGATATAGTCGTTGCGGCCGTAGCCGTCCTCGGAGACGATCAGGGGCACGTCGGCGGGGTAGTTGGGGATGATATAGTGCCGATAGGTGCGGATACCCAGCGCCTCGAGCCGCTTCATGAATTTGTCGGCGATGGCCTGGCCGCGGTAGTGCGTCACGACCACGCTGCCGATATACAGCCCGATGCCGCGGAAGGCGTCGATCAGGCGCAGGGTGTCGTCCTCGTAGGTGATGCCCAGATCGCCGCGGCGCTTCGAGCGCTCGATGTCGTCGGCGGAGATGGCGATGACGATCTCGGCCTCGTCCTTCATTTCCAGCAGCATGCGCACCTTGCTGTCCGGTTTGAAGCCGGGCAGCACGCGCGAGGCGTGGTAGTCGTCGAAGAGCTTGCCGCCGAACTCGAGATACAGCTTCCCGCCGAACTGCGAGATGCGGTCGCGGATGTTCTGCGACTGCAGCTTGACGTATTTGTCGTTGTCAAAACCCAAAGCGTTCATATCTCTTTACCCCGATTTGATCAATACTCAAACGCCGACGCCGACATGGCTGCCCAGGACGGAGCAGGCGGAAAGGTACTTGTGCGTACAGAGCGCGAGGTGTGTGCGCAGCAGGAAACTGCTGCCGTTGGCGCTGCCGATGTACAGGTCGGTCGGCCCGCGCAGGGACATGCCCGTGATCTCTCCGACCGGCAGTGAAATGCCCCCCGGCAGTTCGAGCCGGTCGCGGTAGAGCGTGACGTCGCCGCGGGCGATCAGCTCGCTCGAGCGGCCGGACTGGACGCTGCAGAGCTCCAGTCCCTCGTCGGAGAAGATGGGCTCGCCGTCGGAGGCCTCGGCGCAGAGCTTTTCGATCTGCTTGTCCTGCCAACGGTTCCAGCCGCGCACGTCCGGAAAAGGCGCGTCGCCGCCGACGAAGGCGCCGGTGAGCGCATAGCGCGTCTCAAAGCCGCAGCGGGAGCAGGAAAAGCTGTCGTCTGCAGAGCGGAGCGTCCCGTGCGAAAAGCATTTCGGGCAGATAAAGAGCAGCGTCTCCAGATTTTCCGCCAGCTTGTGCCCGCGGTAAAGCACCGGGCGGCTGCGCTGATCTTCGAACGCGTCCACGTGGATGTCCCGCGCGACGGCGGCGTTGATCTGCAGCGCGCTCATGCCCTTGAGCTCGTCGGGCGTATAGACCTTCACCAGCTCGCCCCAGAGCTTTCCGCGGCGCACCGAGTCGCCGGACCAGCGCGGAGAAGACAGATATCCGCCGCGCAGCCGGAAGGTCACGAGCGAAACGCCGCTCGTCTTCACGAGCTTGCCCGTCGAGGCGGGGAAGTCACGCGTCACGCCGTCCCAGGTCCGATTTCCTTCCGGGAAGAAGGCGACGCTGCAGCCTTCCTTTACGGCGCGGAGCATCTCCTTGACCGCACCCGCGGCGCTGCCGCCCTTCTGGCGTACGATCGGGTGCACGAGCCAGTCCAGAAGCCGCGATACAAAGCCCAGACGCATGATGTGCTCGCTGGCGAGAAAATACATCTGATGGCGAAAGGCCGAGCCGACAAGCAGGGGATCCCAGTCGGTGACGTGGTTGCACACGACGATGTATGGGCCCTTGAGACCGATCGTGGCACAGCGATAGTTGAAGCGGAAGAAGAGGATCAGCCGCACCAGCGGCCGAAACAGCCGCCAGACGACGCGATGCCGCAGATTGTGTTCCATACTCTTCGCCTCACTTAAGGTAAGGGGAGTTGAACCCCTACCGGTTTTCAGCGGCGGATTTCCGCCGAACCTTCGTCAAAGTCCTTGGAAATACGACAGTATTCCCTGCGGGCTTTTCCTTGTCTCAACAAAAATCCGCTCGCTGAAAACTGCCTTGCACCTGAGAGCGAGGAGTTTTCGAGGGATTTTTGTCCCGCGAAATGCAGGCGGGCTTCCCGCCCGTCAAATGACAAGGGGCAAAAAGCACCGAAAACAACCGCTCTCAGGCGGCAGGTGTTCGGCTCCCCTTACCCTACACATATAATTCCATCTTCATATTCTAACATACCCGTTTTCAAAGCACAAGAATTACCTTTTATTCTGCAAAAACTTGTGCTATAATCTTAACTTGTAGCAGTACGCTCTCAGGAGAGGTTTTGAATCTATGGGACTTTTGGACAAGATCTTCGGAAGCTATTCCGACCGGGAACTGAAGAAAATATACCCCATCGCCGACGCGGTCGAGAGGCTCGACAAGAGCTTTGCCGCGCTCAGCGACGAGGAGCTGCGCGCCAAGACGGACGAATTCCGCGCCCGTCTCGCCGCGGGTGAGACGACCGACGACATCCTGCCCGAGGCCTTTGCCGCGGCCCGCGAGGCCGCCTGGCGCGTGCTGGGCATGAAGCCCTTCCACGTCCAGCTCATCGGCGGCATCGTGCTGCACCAGGGCCGCATCGCCGAAATGAAGACCGGCGAAGGCAAGACCCTTGTCGCCGTGCTGCCCGCCTACCTCAACGCACTCACGGGAGAGGGCGTGCACATCGTCACCGTCAACGACTACCTGGCGAGGCGCGACAGCGAGTGGATGGGCAAGGTGCACCGCTTCATGGGCCTCTAAGTGGGCCTGATCGTCCACGGCCTCACCAGCGAGGAGCGCCGCGCGGCCTACAACTGCGACATTACATACGGCACGAACAACGAGATGGGCTTTGACTATCTGCGCGACAACATGGCGCTCTACAAGCGCGACATGGTGCAGCGCGGACATGTCTTCGCCATCGTCGACGAGGTCGACTCCATCCTCATCGACGAGGCGCGCACGCCGCTGATCATCTCCGGCCAGGGCGACGAGAGCACCGATCTCTACCGCCAGGCGGACGATTTCGTCTCGCGCCTGAAAAAGGTGGTCTACGCCTCCGTCGACGAGAAGGAGGAGGAGAGCGAGGATCTCGACGCCGATTACGTCGTCGACGAGAAGGCCCGCACCGCCACGCTGACCGCACGCGGCGTCGCCAAGGCCGAACGGGCCTTTGGGCTGGAAAATCTTGCGGACATCGAGAACACCACGCTCTCGCACCACATCAACCAGGCGCTCAGGGCCCACGGCATCATGAAGCGCGACATCGACTATATCGTCAAGGACGGCGAGATCATCATCGTCGACGAGTTCACCGGCCGTCTGATGCTCGGCCGCCGCTATTCCGAGGGCCTGCACCAGGCTATCGAGGCCAAGGAGAACGTGGACGTCCAGAAGGAGAACAAGACCCTCGCCACGATCACCTTCCAGAACTATTTCCGCCTGTACAGCAAGCTCTCCGGCATGACCGGCACCGCCGCCACGGAGTCCGAGGAATTCGACGCGATCTACCATCTCGACATCATCGAGATCCCGACGAACAAGCCCGTCATTCGCGTGGACAATCCCGACGTGGTGTATAAAAACGAGAACGGCAAGCACCGCGCCATCATCGAACAGATCGTGGCCTGCCATGAAAAGGGTCAGCCCGTGCTGGTCGGCACGGTATCGATCGAGAAGAGCGAGTTTATCTCCGCGCTCTTAAAGCGCCGCGGCGTGCCGCACACCGTGCTCAACGCCAAGTATCACGAAAAAGAGGCCGAGATCGTCGCCCAGGCGGGCAAGCTCGGCGCCGTGACCATCGCCACGAACATGGCGGGCCGCGGCACGGATATCATGCTCGGCGGCAACGCCGAATACCTGGCCAAGACCGACCTCAGAAAGGCGGGCTTTGACGACGCCGTCATCGCCGAGGCCACCGGCTACGCCGAGACCGAGGACGAGAACATCCTCGCCGCTCGCGCCATGTTTGCCGAAAAGCTCGCCGCGCATAAAACCGTCACCTCCGCCGAAGCCGAAAAGGTGAAGGCCGCGGGCGGCCTGTTCATTCTCGGCACCGAGCGGCACGAATCGAGGCGCATCGACAACCAGCTGCGCGGCCGCGCCGGCCGACAGGGAGACCCCGGCGAGAGCCGCTTCTTCCTCTCGCTCGACGACGACATCATGCGCCTCTTCGGCTCGGAGCGCATCATGAACATGATGGAGGCTCTGAAGGTAGACGAGGATACGCCGCTGGACAACAAGATGCTCTCGGGCGCCATCGAGCAGGCGCAGAAGACGGTCGAAAGCCGCAACTTCCAGACACGCAAGAGCGTGCTGGAATACGACGACGTCATGAACCAGCAGCGCGAGATCATCTACGGCGAGCGCCGCAAGGTGCTCGACGGCGCCGACCTGCGCGAGCAGATCATGGGCATGGTGCACGACTTCATCCGCACCACCGTCACCGACGCGCTCGGCGGCGGAGCGGCGGAGAGCCAGCAGCAGCTCGACGACGCGCTGCAGCCCTTTGAAAAGCTGTTCCTGCGCCGGGGCGAGATCAGCCTGGAGCCCTTCGGCGGTTTTGCCAGGTGCGACAAGCTCGTCTCCGCAGTCGAGGAAAAGGCGCGCGCGGTCTATGACGCGCGCGAGAAGGCCTTTGGGCTCATGCCCGACGGCGTAACGCCGCTGCTGCGCGAACTCGAGCGCGTGGTCATGCTGCGCGTCGTGGACGAGTACTGGATGGATCACATCGACGCCATGGACGAGCTCAAGCGCGGCATCGGCCTGCGCGGCTACGGCTCGACCAAGCCCATCGACGCCTACAAGCAGGAGGGCTTCGATATGTTCGAGGCCATGGTGCAGGGCATCCGCGAGGAGACCGTGCGCCGTCTCTACACCGTGCGCGTCCGCAAGGATCCCCCCGTCGAGCGCAAGTCCGTGGCCAAGAACGCCGCGGCCAACGTCGGCGGCGAGCCCGTGAAGAAAAAGCCGGTCAAAAAGGCGCCCAAGCCCGGCCGCAACGACCCCTGCCCCTGCGGCAAAATGAAGGCCGACGGCAGCCGGAGGCTGAAGTACAAGGAATGCTGCGGGCGTTTCGAGAAATAGTCTGTAG
Organism: Oscillospiraceae bacterium; assembly: GCA_017449185.1. Taxonomy (GTDB): domain Bacteria; phylum Bacillota; class Clostridia; order Oscillospirales; family Oscillospiraceae; genus Limivicinus. The sequence continues at coordinate 5,818 of JAFSJZ010000011.1, read as the reverse complement.
TTTTCAGTGTTTAGTTTTTAGATATGTTTACAGAAGAAAACGAAAACGGACTGGTCTATATGAGTTCCACCGTGATCGGCGTGCCGCACGCCTTCACGACGCGCTTCGGCGGCGTCAGCGAGGGGATCTTCGCCTCGCTGAACCTCGGCTCCAACCGGGGGGACGACCCTGCCGCCGTGCGGGAGAACTACCGCCGCGTCTGCGCCCTGATGGGCTGCGGGATCGACGGGGCCGCCGTCACAAAGCAGGTGCACGGGAACGTCGTGCGCGTCGTGGACGAACGCGACCGGCACGTCTGCATGTCCACTGTCCCCTACGAGGCGGACGGGCTGGTGACGGCTGTGCGCGGTCTGCCGCTGATGTGCTTCATCGCCGACTGCGTGCCGGCTCTGCTCTGCGACGAGGACGCCGGGGTGATCGCGGCCGTGCACTGCGGCTGGCGCAGCTCGGTGAGCGACATCCTGGGCGTCGCGGTCGACAAAATGGGCGCTCTGGGCGCGAGGACAGAAAACATCTGCTGCGCGCTCGGCCCCGCGATCGGAGCATGCTGCTTCGAGACGGACGACGACGTGCCCGACGCGATCTCCGCCTGGCTCGGCGGCGAGACGGAAGGGCTGTTCACCCGCCGCTCCGACGGGAAAACGATGGTGGACCTGCGCGCCGCCAACCGCCGCCGTCTGCTGCGGCTCGGCCTGCGGGCGGAAAACATCGACGTCTCCGAGGAGTGCACCTTCTGCAGCCATGACAAATACTGGTCCCACCGTTATACGAAGGGACAGCGCGGCAGCCAGGCGGCCGCCATTGTACTGAGGTAAAACCATGAAGAAAAAGATCAAAAAAACAGTGGCCCTCATGCTCGCGCTTGCGATCACAGTGATGAGCGCGGGCTGCGGCGCGGCCGACCGGAACGCGGGCGGCATCCCCGTCTCGACGGGCGGCAGGGACATCGAAAAGGGCTACGCGGCGGACAGGGTGTTCTCGCTCAACTCCAACAGCAACTTTTCGCTCAACCCTTCGGTCGCCACGAACCATTCCAACCAGCTGATCTGCTCGCTGGTGTATGAAAACCTCGTTGAGGTCGACAACAACTTCGAGGTCATCGAGGGCGCCGGCCTGATCAAGGAATGGAGCGTTTCCGAGGACGGCCTGACCTGGTATTTGACCTATGACACGACGCATGTGTTCCACGACGGAACACCCGTCAAGGGCAACGACCTGCGCATGTCGATCGAATACTGCATCAACTCCGACCGCTATACCGGCCGCTTCGCCAGCGTACAGGGCGTGTCCTGGACCGAAACCCAGCTCATCATCACGCTCGGCATCCCGAACAAGCAGTTTATCAAGCTGCTGAACATCCCGGTCGTCAAGGTCGGCACCAACGGCGATCCGCACCCGATCGGCAGCGGGCCGTACATGTACAACGAGGACGGTACGGAACTGCTGGCCTTCGAAGGCTACAACGGCTATGACAAGCTGCCGGTGGACGTGATCTATCTCAAGGAGTATTTTACGGCGGAAGATATCATCTCCGCCTTTGAGGACTCCTACATCGACGTGATCGTCAACGACCCGAGCAGCTACACCAACCTCGGTTACGCCAGTTCGAACGAGACGCGCACCTTCGCCACGACGAACATGCACTACATCGCCTTCAACGAGGAGAGCCCCACCTGCCGCTACAACAACATCCGCGCGGCGCTGCAGTACGGCTTCGACCGCGAATATCTCGCCGAGGAGATGCTGCACGGCAACGGCGTGGCTTCCGCCGTGCCGATGTACCCGACCTGCGCGGCCTATCCCACGGAGCTGGCCAATTCCCTGGCCTTCGATCTGGACAAGTGCAAGACGATCCTTCAGAACTTCGGCCTGAAGGACTCCGACGGCGACGGGCGCTTTGACAGCATGACCGGAGCGGGCGAGCTGACCTTCACAATGCTGCTGTGCAGCGACTCAAGCGCGAAAGCCGGCATGGCGCGCAAATTCGCCGACGACATGAATTCCATCGGCATCACGGTGAAGATCTACGAGCTGGGCTGGGACGACTATCTCAAGGCGCTTGAGGAAGGCGAGATCGAGGTAAACGACAACCGCACGGTGCAGTTCGACATGTATTATGCCGAGGTCAAGCTGCGCAACGACTTCGATATGACCGAGCTGCTGCAGGTCCGCGCCAAGGACAACGAGAAGACAAACATCAACTTCACCCGTTCGCACGATGCGAGCTATGAGACCTACATCAACAACTATCTCGCCGCAGCCGACGCCGGACGCGCTACCGCCTATTACGCCTTCTGCTACTATCTGAGCAACAACGCCGCGATCATCCCCCTCGGCTTTGAGAAGCAGCAGATCATCACCCACCGCGGCGTCATCAAGGGCGTGGACGCGAACGCCGGCAACCCGCTCTACAATTTCCAGAACTGGGAAATCGATCTTTCTTAAGCAAACGCTGACGGGATCGCCGTCGGCATCTTGCGGATAATTTGCGCCCTGACTTCACCACTTTTTCTTGACATACACAAAGTATGCCTGCGAAAAAGTGTCATCGCCAGAGGCACATATTCTCTCGCAATCTGTTCTTGCCGACCCCATCATTGTTTGCTTGAGAGCAGTATTATTATCGGAGGAAAAACACATGACCGACAGAGAACTGATGTCCAAAGCCAAGGCGGCCTCGATGAACGCCTACGCGCCTTATTCCCGCTTCCAGGTCGGCGCTGCGCTCGAGTGCGACGACGGCACGGTCTTCACCGGCTGCAACGTAGAGAACGCCGCCCTCGGCAGCACGATCTGCGCCGAACGCACGGCCTGCGTCAAGGCTGTCAGCGAGGGACACCGCAGCTTCCGCCGCCTCGCGATCTATGCCGACAGCGAAAACTGGTGCACACCCTGCGGCGCCTGCCGCCAGTTCCTCACGGAGTTCTCGCCCGATATCGAGATCCTCTGCGCCCGCGCGGGGGACCGCTACGTCAGCTACAAGCTCTCCGAGCTGCTGCCGCACACCTTCGCGTTCTGACAAAATGGAACTCGAACAGCTACGCATTTTCGCCGCGCTCTGCGAGGAGGGCGGCTTCTCCGCCGCCGCGCGGAAACTGTATAAAAGCCACTCGTCGGTCAGCCGCGCCGTCTCCGCGCTGGAGCGGGAGCTGGGCGCGAAGCTCTGCGTCCGCGACAGCCGCAGCTTCGCCCTCACCGAGGCGGGGCGGCGCCTCTATCACGGCGCAAAGGCGCTGCTCGAAGAGGCGGAGGAGCTGGAGAAGAGCGTGAAGGGATAAGCGCACGGAGAGAGAATTTTTAGTATATAGTTATTAGAAAGCCAATGAGACTTGCTTCGGCATATAGCGTTATATTTTGAGTGGAAACCGGGTCATCCTGATACACGCTTCGGGCGTATGCCTTGTGGATCTCTTCGAGATCAGCGAGAAATTCAGCTCTGACCGGTTTCTTTTTTTGTCCCTCCCGTAGGGGACAGCGTCCTCGACATCTCGCTTTCTGCATTTTAACGACTTGGTCGGTGCCCATTTTCTCTTTGCTCGCGCAAAGAGAAAGTGGACAAAAAGAGAAAGCACGCCAGGGGAGGGGATCCCGTCTTTCCCCTCCCCTGGACCCCACCCGTGAATCGGCAAAGGAGGGGACTTCTCCCCTCCTTTGATTCTCCCTGTCGTTGTACAGACTTGCAAACGATCCGCCAACGAACGATATTCCCGCAGGGGCTGCAGCCGCAGCCCCTGTTGCCCTGCGGGGGACGGGGGCGCATCCGGTTGGGTCACGCGAACAGAGGCGGCGGCTGCCGCTCCTGCGGGAAAAGCTGTTCAGAAGCAGAAATCTATCTGATCTGTACAATAGAGGGGAGATTCTTAAGAGGGGGTATCCCCTCTTGAGGCGTTTCAATTAGGGAGGGTCAAGGGAGGGGAAGAAATCGCAATCTTCCCCTCCCTTGTGTCGTTCTCTTTCCCCCTTTCTCTTGGACAAGCAAGAGAAAGGGGATCGTTTTTTGCTCACCGGAACGCGGGGCTGCCCTCGAAGAACAGCGCCAGCGTGCCGGGGCCGACGTGCGAGCCGGTCACGGGCTCATAGCACACCGTCATGATGTCAAGCCTGTCGCGCAGCCTGCGCAGCAGCGAGATCAGATACTCCGCGTCCTTCTCGCAGTCCGCGTGCGCGATGCCGACGGTCTGTCCCGGCTGCGCAAGCGCGCATTCGGAGAATTTCTCGGCCATGGCCTCGATCGCGCGCCTGCGCCCGCGCAGCTTGTCAAAGCAGACGATCTTGCCCTCGCCGTCGCCCTTGAGAAGGGGCTTGATCTGCAGCACCGTGCCGACCGCGGCCGCGAGATTTGACAGCCGCCCCCCGCGCTTGAGATAGCGCAGGTCGTCCACGGTGAAGACCTGGCACATCCGGCAGCGCCGCGCGAGCAGCTCGTCGGCCGTCTCGTCCAGGGTCTTCCCCTTTTCGCGGCAGCGCACGGCCCAGAGGACGAGCAGCCCCTCGCCCAGCGAGGCCCCCAGCGCGTCCACGAGCCGCAGCTTCCGCCCGGGAAAGGCCTCGCGCAGCTCCTCCGCCGCGATGCAGGCGGACTGATAGGAGCCGCTGATGCCCGAGGACATGCTCACAAACAGCACGTCGTGCCCAAGGGCGAGCTCGGCGCGGAAAAAATCGGCGTAACGCGCAGGGGAGATCTGCGAGGTCGTGACGACTTTGCCGCGCCTCATGTCGTCGTAAAAACGTTTGCCTTCAAAAACGAAATCCTCCGGCTCCTCGCCGTCGATCAGAAAAGAATAGGGAATGCAGCGGATCTCATGCCGCCGCAGAAGCTCCTCCGGCAGATTGGCCGAGGTGTCGGTCAGGATGGTAAAGCTCATGGGGATCCTCCTTGGAAAAAGTGCCGCGGCCCCCGGCCGCGTCCGTGGTCAGTATGGCGCGGGGCGGCGCAAAAGGCAAGCTACCGTGCCTCCGCGGCGCTCTACGAATGGGGGAGAGAAAGGCTCAGAGAGGGAGAGAGGGGCTCTACGCACGGTAGAAAAGCCCGAAAAAGCCTGAAAGCAGGCGTGTTTCGGCACAAGATACGGGGTCGGCGGGAAGGGAAAAAACAATTTGTAGAGTTGCCCAAAAATACAGTGAAAAATTCTGCAAAAATCACGAAAAAACGCTTGACATTCTGTAACCGCTCTGTTATATTATTCGAGCGCGCGTGTAAAGAACACGTTTGCGCACTGCGATGAAGCGGGAGATTGCTCGCCGAAAAAGAGCGAGGTAACTTCCGTGGAGTATGTCCGGCGTCCGGCTTGTTTGGCGGACGCATGATCGGGCGGGAAGAAACCTATCCGGTACACGCGTATATCGCATGGACGGGGGATCGACCGGCTTGAAAAGAGCCGGTTTGTTTTTCGGACGTGGTCTGATACGCACGGTTGTGTGTACAGGAATTTCGGTTTCGTCCGTACGCAGAAAAAGGCGGGACCCAATGCCGCCGGAAAAACGTACGAAAAAGGAGAAAAAACACCATGGCAAACAACAAAAACATGATCCGCATCCGTCTGAAGGCTTACGATCACCAGCTGATCGACAAGGCCGCCGAAACCATCGTCGAGGCTGCCAAGCGCACCGACGCCAAGGTCTCCGGTCCCATCCCCCTGCCGACCAAGACCGAGATCGTCACGATCCTGCGCGCCGTCCACAAGTACAAGGACAGCCGCGAGCAGTTCGAGCGCCGCACCCACAAGCGCCTGATCGACATCATGAGCCCGACCCAGAAGACCGTCGAGGCCCTGATGAACCTCGAAGTCCCCGCCGGCGTCGAGATCGAGATCAAGCT
>JAFSJZ010000010.1 GCA_017449185.1 Oscillospiraceae bacterium | reverse complement strand
GTAGCTGTCACTGAGAACTTTGACCAGATCCATAACAATCCAATCCTTTCGCATATAGACGTTCATGTCGGAGGGCGCACACCAAAGCGCCGCGCAGCGGACCGCCTTTCTCATGCCCGTGACCTTCACAGGCTTTGATAGGATAACACAAGACCGGACGGATTGCAAGACTTTTTTTCTTGAAAACTACCGGAAAATCCGACCTTCCGCGTCATATGTCTCGACACGGGTGAATTTTGCGAAATCCGGCGCGATTTCCGGCGCGAGCGCGCGCAGCGCCGCGCAGAGCAGATCCGGGTTCAGCGTCGGATTCTGGGCGCTGATGACGGCCGAGACACTGAGCGCTTCGCCGCAGGAGGCAAAAGCGATCTCGCGGATCGAGGGGCGGATGTCGACCTCTCCGAAGCCGCGCTTGGTCTTTTTCTCGACCGGGATGCTCTCCCGCTTGAAGAAGGCCGTCAGCTGTTCTTGCATTATGTCAACTTTTCGGGCGTCATATTCGAAGATCCCCTCAACGGACAGCCACTTCAATTCTGCATTTTTTCTTGTCGGTTCATAGATCTCGAGCACTTCGATACCTTCCGGCAGCGCCCGGTTGAGCCGATCGCGGAGAAATGTTATGTCAACTTCCTCCGCAAGCTGAAAATCCATCAGCTCGCACAGGCTCGCCGTGCCGACGGAAAGCGGCAGCGCGATGGAGATCTGCGGGCGCGGATTAAAGCCTTCGGAGTATTTCAGGCGGCTGTCCGCGCGCGAGAAGGCACGCTGCATGGTCGCCATGAGATCGAGGTGCGAGATGTAGATCGCGCGCCCCGTTTTGGAAAAACGCATCCGCAGTTTATTCATCGCAGTTCCTCCCATGCAGCAGCCGCGCCGCGCCGCAGGCCGAGCAGCTCTTCCTGCAGTCGGGCGAGAGCTCGGAGCGATAGCATCTCTCCCGCTCGCGCAGCAGATGCTGCCGCCTGACGCCGACGTCGATCATATCCCAGGGCAGTACCTCGTCTGTCCCGCGCTCGCGCGAGGCGTAGAAATCCAGATTGAGGCCGCAGCGCTCAAAGGCCGCCGTCCAGCGCTCGAAACGGAAATAGTCGGACCAGGCGTCAAGCCGTCCCCCCTGCCGCCAGACCTCCTCCAGTACGTCCGCGAGCCGCCGGTCGCCGCGTGAGAGGGCGGATTCGATGACGCTCGTCTCCGCGTCGTGCCAGTTGTAGGTGACGTTGCGCGCGGTGATCGAAGAGCGCAGGAGATTGACGCGGCGGAGGTATTCCTCCTTGCTGATCTGCGTCTCCCACTGGAAGGGGCTGTGCGGCTTGGGGATGAAGCAGGAGGTCGAGATCGTGATGCGCACGCCGCGGTTTTTGTTCTTTGCGTTCTCGCGCCAGCAGTGCAGAACGGAGTCGGCCATGTCCGCGATGCCGCGGATATCCTCGTCCGTCTCCGTGGGCAGGCCGAGCATGTAGTAGAGCTTCACGCTGTTCCAACCGCCCGCGAAAGCGATGGCGCAGGTGTGCAGCAGCTCCTCCTCCGTAACGTTTTTGTTGATCGCGTCGCGCAGGCGCTGGCTTCCGCCCTCGACGGCAAAGGTCAGGCCCGTCTTGCGCACGCGCTGCAGTCTCTCCATCAGTTCGATCGAAAAATTGTCCGCCCGCAGGGAGGGAAGCGCCAGGCCGATGCTCCGCGGTTCGCAATAGTCCAGCAGTCCGTCGCAGAGCGCGTTGAGCTCGCGGTAGTCGCTGGTGGAGAGAGAGAGAAGCGTCACGTCCTCGTAACCGGTGTTTTTGAGCGTCTCGATGCCCTGACGGATCAGCGTCTCCGGCTTTTTTGACCGGATCGGGCGGTAGATGTGCCCCGCCTGACAGAAGCGGCAGCCGCGCACGCAGCCGCGGAAGAGCTCGATGTCCACCTTGTCCTGCACAACCTCCGTCGAGGGGACGATCGGATCGGTCGGATAAGGAGCGGCGTCGAGATCCTCGACGATGCGTTTTTGAACCTTTGCCGGCGCCCCGCGGCGCGCCGTGATAGATTTGACCGTTCCGTCGTCGTTCCAGGCGATCTCATACAGGCTCGGGACATACACGCCGCCGATCTGCGCCGCCGCGCGCAGGAACGCCTCCTTTGTCCAGCTCTCGGCTTTGGCCTGCCGCAGCAGACAGAGCAGCTCGTTGTTCATTTCCTCCCCTTCGCCGATGACGAAGAGGTCCATGAACGGAGCCATCGGTTCGGCGTTCACGCAGGCCGAACCGCCCGCAAACACGATGGGCAGCAGACCCGGACGATCGGCGCTGCGCAGCGGAAGGCCCGCCATATCAAGCATGTCCAGCACCGTGGTATAGGCCATCTCATAGCCGATGGAGAAAGCCAGCGCGTCGAATTTATCAAGGCTATCTCCGCTCTCGAGAGCGTAGAGCGGCATCCCGGCCTTTTTCATCTCCTCGTACATGTCTCCCCAGGGGGCGAAGACACGCTCGCACCAGACGAAGGGCAGGCTGTTCATCGTCTTGTAGAGGATCTTCATGCCGAGATTGGACATGCCGATCTCATAGGTGTCCGGAAAGCAGAAGGCAAGGCGCAGTTCGACTGCGCCCTTATCCTTGATGATCTGATTGTACTCCCCGCCGGTATAGCGCGCGGGCTTCTGCACGCGCGGCAGGATGCGCTCCAAGCGTTTATCCATGACAGACTCCGTCAAGCATAATTGATAGATCGATTTTACAATAATTCCTTTCGATTTACAAGTATGGCCTTGTCCGGCTGGGCAGCAAGCAGCCACAGCGCGGCGAGGGCGAGCGCCGTTCCCTCTCCGCGCGCCATCAGCCAGATCCCGGCCGCAAGCAGCGCAGCGGACAGCGTGAAGCTCAGCGCTTTTGTCAGCCGATCGGCTCGGCGGCCGCCCAACAGCTCCGCGGCAAGGATGGAGAAAACACGCCCTCCGTCGAGCGGCAGGATCGGCAGGAGATTGAACAGCGACAGCAGCAGACTCACGCCCGCCGAGAGCGTCAGCACCCCGTTCCCCGTCCGTCGTGCGGCGTATGAAGCGGCAAAGGCATATCCGAGGCCCGCCGCCGGCCCTGCGAGCGCCGAGACCGCGTGTCCGATCGGCGCGCAGACGCCGCCGTATTCGATGCACAGTCCGCGCAGCTCCGCCTTCACGCGGCGGATGTGCAGACCGTACAGCCGCAGGGTGACGATGTGTCCGAGCTCATGTACGATCACCGGCGCGAGGATCGCGGCGAGTTCGGAAAAGCTGGCCGTACAGTAGATCAGCGCGCCGAGCAGGATCGCGCCCGTGCTGATCGATAGGCGTTTGTTTTCCATTCACTTCTCCCCTGTTTCCTCTGCCGTGTATTCCCGCCATACGGCGATCAGCTTCTCGCCGAGTTCTCTGTCGCTCAGCCCCCGGCCGATGGCCGAAACGGTTGCCGAATAATCCCTGTCCGTTCCGGCGAGCCGCTCCGCCCCCTGCCGCAGCAGATCCATCTGCGCCGGGAACAGCAGCTTGACCGCCGTCAGCAGGACGAACAGCGCCGAGGCCACATACAGCCTGATCCTGTCCACGCGCTCACCTCCCTCAGAGCACTATATGGGACAGGCCGGACAAATATGAAAAGCGGGCCGGTTGGGTATACCCGGCCCGCTTCCATACGATGGAAACGCGTTATTTCAAAAGGCTTTTCAGGATCTTTCCGAGCAGGCTCGTTTTTTTCTGCTGCTGGGGAGCAAGCGTGCCGAGCAGCGTGCCCAGCGCCGGCATATCGTCCGCCTTCTGGCCGATCAGGCTCAGCAGCAGATTCGTGCCCGCCGAGTTGCCGAGCAGCGAGGAGAGCAGCGAGTTGTCGTCGTCGTCTTCCTTCATGCTCTTGCCGAGCAGCTTGACAAGCAGCGAGACGCCGCCCACCTTCAGCAGCAGGCTGACGAGACCGCTGCGGTTTTTCTTGTTCTTGAGCAGCTTGAGGAACAGCGCGGCAATCGCCTTGTCGCTGAAGAGCTTGCTCGTGCCCTTGGTGAGATTGGCAAGATCCTGCTCGCTGACCTCGTTGCCGACGAGTGCACGCATCGTGCCCTCGGTATCGTTCTGCATTCCCTGCGCAACTTCAGGGTCGTCATTGAGCGCGTCGAGTACTTTTTCTATCGCTTCTTTTGTGTCCAGCATCGTTTGTTCCTTTCCGCGGCGACGCCGCATGGCGATTTTGTCGGCTCTGGTTTCACTATACACCTTTGCGCCGAAATTGCAAGGTTTTTCCCGGATGCAGCGCAGAGGAATATGCGGGGAAAAAGTTCTGCTTGACAAGAGCGGCTTTGATCCTTATAATGTAAAAGCTGTCCGAAAACAACAGCTTCTTTCGGGGTGTAGCGCAGATGGTAGCGCGCTTGGTTCGGGACCAAGAGGCCCGGAGTTCAAATCTCCGCACTCCGACCACGCCGCCGTGAACAAAGCGTTCACGGCGGCGCTTTTTCAGTTCGCAAAGGGAGCGGGAAAATGAGCGTCTTCATTTTAAAACTGATCGCGGTCGTTTCCATGTTGATCGACCACACGACATACGTGCTGCGGTTGTCCGGCTGGCTTCCGCCGGGGCAGCTCTATATCGCCGGGCGCGCGGTCGGGCGGATCGCGTTCGTGCTGTACTGCTTTCTGCTTGTCAACGGCTTTGACAAGACCCGGGACAGAAAAAAATACCTTTCACGGCTGCTGCTCTTCGCCGTGATCTCGCAGCTCCCCTTCACGCTGGCCTTTACGGCGGCAAACTACCGCGGCGCTGCGGAAACGCTGTTCTCGTTCGACGCGCTTCGCGCCGCCGTACTGCTGCTGCCGCTGATCGTCTGCTTTTTCACGCTCTGCGAGCGCCGCCCCGAGCCCCTGCTCTTCTTTCTGGCGGCCGCGTTCGCGCTGGCCTCGCTGCGCCTGACCGTGGCCGGGATCTGTCTGTTCGATCCGGAAGAAACGAACGTGTTTTACACGCTGGCGGCGTCGATGGCGATCATGATGTTCCTTGACCGTCTCTTTTCGAAAGAGTACGACGTGCTGCGCGCCCTTGCGGTCCTCGCCGCGCTCGGCGTCGAGCTGTATTTCGTACAGCGGAACGCGGACTACGGTCTGAAGGGCGTCGCGATGATCACGGGGCTGTATCTATGCAGGAAGAAGCGCTGGGCGCAGCTTGCCGTTGCGGCGCTGTGGTGTTTTGTCGAATACCGATGGTGCCTCTTCGATTACCCGCAGTATGCGGCCTACTTCATCGGTGCGCTGTGCGCACTGCTGCCGATCGCGCTGTACAACGGGAAGCTCGGGCCGAAAATGCGCAGCTTTTTCTACGTTTTCTATCCCGTGCACCTTGCGCTGCTGGGCATCCTGTTCGTCTTTATCCTGAAGCACTGAAAAAACCGCCGGGATCGGCGGTTTTTTTCATTTATCAGAGCTTTTTCAGCAGCGCCTGCAGGGCGTTGTGCCGGTGGCTGATCGCGTTCTTTTCCGCGCTCGGGAGCTGCGCCATCGTACAGCCGCGCTCCGGCAGAAGGAACAGCGAATCGTAGCCGAAGCCGTTCTCCCCCGCTTCGGCGCGGGCGATCTCGCCGAAGACATAGCCCTCGGCCGTGACCGAAGTGCCGTCCGGCCGCGCGAGCACGATCGAACAGGTGAAATGCGCTGTGCGCTCGTCTGTGTCTTTCATGAGCTCCAGCAGCCTGCGGCGGTTCGCCGCGTCGTTGCCGTGCTCGCCCGCAAAACGCGCCGAAAAGATGCCCGGAGCCCCGCCGAGAGCGTCGACGCACAGGCCGCTGTCGTCGGCCAGCGCACAGCAGCCGGAGAGCTCCATGATCTCCCGGGCCTTTTTCGCTGCATTCTCGGCGAAGCTCGCACCGTCTTCGACGGTCTCGTGCTCGATCCCGGCCTCACGCAGCGAGAGGATCTCCTCGAAGCTGTCGCCGAGAATGGCCTTGATCTCTTCAAGCTTATGGGCGTTGTTCGATGCAATGATGAGTTTCATAGTCTTTTCTCCGTAGGGTGAGCAGAATAATCCGAACCACGGTTTTGCCGGGCGGGATTACGCCCGTCCTTCGTTAAAATACTCGGTAATACGGCAAGTATTACCTGCGCTTTTGCCTCGGCCAGGGAAGTGAGACGAGAACACCTACCGCCTGTGAGCGTCCCTTTTCGGTGCTTTTTGTCCCGCCTCATTTGCTGGGCTGACGCCCATCAAGCGACAAGGATCAAAAAGCGCCTAAATATCGCCGTTTTGGCGTACTTCGGATTATACTGCTCACCCTAAGATGATCACAGCCCCATCCTGTGGGATGAGGCTGACGAAAGTGGAGCGGATGATGGGAGTCGAACCCACCTTACCGGCTTGGGAAGCCGAAGTTCTACCGATGAACTACATCCGCGTGTATGTGGATTATAGCACCCGGCGGCAAATAATTCAACAGAAAAATTGCCGCCGGGTCAAACAGATGCTTGCGCGCTCTCCTTCTCGCCGCTACGGCGCGGGGGAAGCGTCCGGCTCCGGCGTCGGCTCGGTCCTTTTGATGAACATGAGGTTCAGATCGACATCGCCCTCGATGCCGGGAACCTCGCCTGCCTGATCGTACTGCCAGATGTTGCCCGCATAGTAGAAATCCGGATAATCGCCCGGGACGGCCAGCCAGAACTTGAAGTCCTTCAGCCGCGAGAGGTCAAAGCTGTAATAGCCGAGCTGGCGGTTGAAATAGACGCCCGCGTCGTAGCCCGCGGCGCGGATCGTCTCGCAGAAGGCGACGCCGCAGTCTCCGATGATGCTGGGGTCGAGCTCGTTCGTGCGCGCGTCCTCCACGTCCTCCAGCTTCTCCCAGTCGTACATGATCGGCAGCGTGATATCGTATCCCTTTATCTGCTCGAGGACGAATTTGGCCTCTTCAATCGCCTCGCCGACGTTGATCGCCTGCGAGTAGAAATAGACGCCCACCTCAAGCCCCGCGTCGAGTGCCCCCTCGACGTTCCGGCGGAACCAGGGGTCCTCGAAAAGGCCGCCCTGTGTGTATCCGCGGTAGCCGGAGCGGATAATGGCAAACCGGACGCCGTGTTCCGCGACCTGTTTCCAGTCGATCCCCCACTGATGCTCAGACACGTCCACGCCGAGAATCGTGTCATAATTTTCGCCGGTGTAGATGATTTTCCCGTCGTTGTTTTCAAAATCCTCTTTTGCGAGGTCGTTGACTTCCACGCCCTCGATCGGCGTGATCCACACGTCGTTGAAGCCGTCGTTGATCAGCACCTGCCCCTCATGCGGGTCGACCTCTTTCTCTTCCGGTCTGCGCAGCCGGGCGAAAGCGATCAGGATCGCAGCCGCCAAAAAAATGATTATGATGAAAAGTCCGGCGCCTCCGCCGCGTTTTCTTCTCATTTGATCACCTGTCTGTCTGTATATAGGTTTAATCTATATTAGCATACCCTGAAAGCGATTGCAAATCACAAACGCATCGGGCGTTTTTTTTCTCTTCGGCAGGCAATTTATGAAAACGGAGGAAAGTTTATATTGACAAAACAGGCGGCATTTGCTATTATAAGCGGGCTGAACGGTTACGCTGGTGTAGCTCAGCAGGTAGAGCAGCTGATTTGTAATCAGCAGGTCGGGGGTTCGAATCCGTCCACCAGCTCCACCTGAACAATAAAGTTCATATGGGGGAATTCCCGAGTGGCCAAAGGGGACAGACTGTAAATCTGCTGGCAATGCCTTCGGTGGTTCGAATCCACCTTCCCCCACCAAACATAAGACCCATCCCAAAAGGATGGGTCTTATGTTTGGTATGGGTATTTGTGAAGGATGGATTCGAAGGGGAGCGGTAGTGAATGGAGCGCCGGGGGCGCTCCAGAGCCGCGACCTGGTCCGCTCCGCAGAGCGGGCGAATCCACCTTCCCCCACCACGTCGTCGCAAGCTGCATATCGCTTGCGACGACTTTTTTGCTTCGCATAAAAGTCATCTCTCGCTCATTTCGCTGCTCCTCCTTTCAAAATCAAAACTGCACGAGCGCTCCGAGCCTCGTCGACAACTTCGGCCCTCCGCTGTGCTTACGTTTTGATTTTGCTTGCTATGAGTCTTTGTGGCGAGCGGAATTGCGGCTGACAGGCGTCACATGATTGATTCTTCCTTCCTTGCGTGATATACTCGCATCAGCACACGGAATTGCTGTTTTGAAAAAGGCTATTTTCAGGTTACGTACTGCGAGGTACCGTACATGATCAGCATCGAGGAATACAGGACTATCGTTTCGGAGCTGCTGGACGAGCTCCCGGAAGCTTTTTTCCGCGAGCTTTCCGGCGGCGTGATCGTGTCGGAAGCGCTGGTGATTCCGGACTACGCAAGGGGAAACGATCTCTTTGCCATGGGACAGTATCAGGTTTTTTCCGGCGTGCGGCAGATTGTATTGTTCAAGGGCTCCTTTGACCGGGCCTATCCGCAGGCGGACGCGGCCCAGGCCCGCGAGATCCTGCGCGGCGTTCTGCGCCACGAGTTCCGGCATCATATGGAATACCTGGGCGGCGTTCACAATTCCTCCTCTCTCGAGGCCGAAGATGAACGGGAAAAGCAGGCCTATCTGTCCCTGCATGCAAAAGAAAGCAGCCGCTGATCACGGCTTTTTGCTGCCACATATCATAAACAGGGAGAAAACAACATGAAAGACGGCATCATTATCCGCAGAGAGACCGAACGCGATCATCGCGCTGTGGAAGAGCTCGTGCGCGAGTCGTTCTGGAACGTCTATCGCCCCGGCTGTCTGGAGCATTACGTGCTCCACCTGCTCCGGGACGATCCGGCCTTCGTGCCGGAGCTGGACCTCGTCATGGAAAAGGACGGCGAGCTGATCGGTCAGAACATGTTTATGCGCGCGCAGATCCGCGCCGACGACGGGCGGGAGATCCCGATCCTGACGATGGGTCCCATCTGCATCGCGCCTGCCCTCAAGCGTCAGGGCTACGGCAAGCTGCTGCTCGACGAATCGCTCGCACGCGCGGCGGCGCTGGGCTATGGGGCGCTGTGCTTCGAGGGCAACATCGACTTCTACGGCAAGAGCGGATTTCGCTATGCCAGAGAATTCGGCATCCGCTATCATGATCTGCCGGAGGGCGCAGACGATTCCTTCTTTCTCTGCCGCGAGCTGATCGACGGCTATCTCGACGGGATCAGCGGCGAGTACGGCCCGCCGGAAGGATACTATGCCGCGGAGCAAAACCCGGATGCCTTCGAGGCCTTCGACAGCACGTTCCCGCCGAGGGAGAAGCTGCGTCTGCCCGGGCAGCTCTTCTGAATATGACACGCCGCCGTGAGATCGTCCACGGCGGCGTTTTCTCTCTCTTGTGGAGAGAGGCGCGAGGTGCTATGATACAGTTAAGAAAAGCTCTTTTGAAAGGGTGGGTTCCCTTTGGAAAACGTCTTTTCGCGTGTTGCCTTCCGCGGGACCTTCCGCAGCTATCAGCAGGAGGTCCTTGACGGAGCGGACGCCTATCTCGCCGACGGGCATATCCATATCGCGGCGGCCCCGGGCAGCGGCAAGACCGTGCTCGGGCTTGAGCTCATCCGCCGCACGGGCAGACCGACGCTGATACTCTCCCCCACCGTCACCGTGCGGCGGCAGTGGGGCGAGCGCTTTCGCGAACTGTTCCTGCCCGATGGCGAGGCGTTGGAGGACTACTTCTCCGAAACGCTGGACTCTGCGGCGCGCGTGTGCTCGATCACCTATCAGGCTCTGCACATGGCCTCAAAGCCCGGCGGGGACGGCGCTCCCCAGTGGCAGGAAGCCGTGAAGAGGCTGAAGATCGGCGCGATCTGCCTCGATGAGGCGCACCACCTGCGCAGCGAGTGGCAGCGCTCCCTGGAAGCGCTGCTCGATTTTCTCGGCGGAGATGTGACCGTGATCGCGCTGACCGCGACGCCGCCCTACGACAGCAGCGCGGCGGAGTGGGAACGCTACGTCCGCGTATGCGGGACGATCGACGCGGAAATCTTCGTGCCCGAGCTGGTGGCGCAGAAAACGCTTTGCCCGCATCAGGACTACATCTATTTCAACTATCCCAGCGCCGACGAGAGCGAAATGCTCGCCCAGTACGCGGCGCGCGCCGAAACGGCCGCCGCGCAGATCCGCGCCGCGGGCATCCTGGACGAGGACCTGCGCGCCGTGTTCGGAGATTCGCCTGAGCAGAAACGCGAGCAGCTGCTTGAGGACGCGGACGAGCTCGTCGCGCTGCTCTCCCTGGCGGAGGCGCTGGGCGGTACGGCGGAGAAGGCGTGGGTCAGGCTGCTGCTCCCCTCCGGCCGTCTGCCGCGCTGCGGAGAGGAGGAGGCCGAACGCGCGCTGCACTTTGCCATGTCGCGCGCGGATCTCTTCGGGCAGGAGCGCTGCGCGCGTCTGCACGCGATCCTCCATGAAAACGGACTGATCGAGGGCGGCAAGCTCTATTTAAGCGCCGACCCCGCCCTGCAGAAGAAAATGCTTTCCTCGCTCGGCAAGCTTGAGAGCATCCCGAGGATCGTCGAGGATGAGATCGCGGGCTGCGGGCGCGCGCTGCGCATGCTGATCCTGACCGACCATATCCGCGGCAATCTGCTCGGCCTCGTCGGCAGCGACGCGCCGCTGAACGTCATGGGCGCCGTGACGGTTTTCGAGGCCGTGCGGCGCGTCTGCCCATATGAGACCCGGCTGGCGCTGCTGACCGGCACGCTCATCATCGTCCCCAACGCCCTTGTCGGCGAGCTGTTCGCGCTCGCGGAGGCGCGCGGCTTCCGCTGTACGGTCAAAGCCCTGGGCGAGAGCTGGTACAGCACGTTCGAGTGTGCGGGAGGCAGCCGGGACGGCGTGATCCTGCTGACGGAGGCTTTTGAGAAAGGGCTTCTTCATATTCTCGTCGGCACCAAGGCGCTTCTCGGCGAGGGTTGGGACTCCCCCTGCGTGAACACGCTGGTGCTCGCGAGCTTCGTCGGCAGCTTCATCAGCTCCAATCAGATGCGCGGCCGCGCGATCCGCATCGATAAGCACGAGCCGGACAAAGCCGCGAATATCTGGCATCTTGTCACGGTGCTGCCGCCGGAGCGGCGGCTGTCCTTCCTCTCCGAAACGGAGGAAGACAATGCCGTCAGCGAGGATTACGCGCTGCTGAAGCGCCGCTTCGACTGCTTTATGGCGCCTTCCTATGACGGGGAGCGCATCGAAAGCGGGCTTGAGCGCGTGGACGTCGTTCGGCCTCCCTTCACGCGCGAGCGCGTGGCGGAGATCAACGCCGAGATGCTTGCGCGCGCGGCGGACCGGCGCGGCATGGCCGCAAGCTGGGACAAGGCGCTGATGAAGCGCCCGCAGGGCCGCGTGCGTGAGAGCGTACGCGCCGGGAAGGAGATCCGGCCGCGGCTGTACACGGCGGGCGCCGGCGGCTCGGCGGCGCTGCACGGCGTGCTGCTCGGCGCGATGGGCGCCATCTGTCTGTCTTCTCCGCCGACGGGGGCGCTCTTTGCCCTGATCCCGCTGATGGGCGTCTCCGCGGCCGGGCTGGTGGGCGATCTGCGCCGCTCGCTCGGCAGCGTCACGCCTGAAAAGACGCTCACGCGGCTCGGCACGGCGCTGCTTGAGACGCTGCGCGAGACCTCGCAGATCGTCAGTGAAGAGGCCGCGCTGCGTATCGTTCCCTGCGGTCAGGGCGTGGAGTGCGCGCTGGAGAACGCCTCCGTACGCGAGAAAAACCTTTTTGCCGAGGCCATGGGCGAGCTGCTCTCGCCGCTGGATAATCCGCGCTATCTCTTCCTCCGCAAGCTGCCCTTGCTCGGTTTTCAAATCGATATGCCTTCGCAGAGCTACGCCTGTCCCGCCCTTCTCGGGGGGAAAAAGGAGACGGCGGAGCTGCTGAAACAGCAGCTCGAAAAGGGCGGAGATCACTATGAACTGGTCTATACCCGCAGCGAGGAGGGCCGCAAAAAGCTGCTTGAATGCCGCCGCGCCGCGAACGAAGGACGTCTCCGGGCCAAAGTCACGCGCGCAAGGTCGCTGGGTGAGAACTGAAAAAAACAGAAGGGGCTGCGCAGCAGGCCCTTCTGTTTGCTCAAATTAGTTTACGTAATATTGTTATTATATTTTTATGTTAAGATGATGCCGGGGAAGAGCGATTTTCCGACCTGTCTTCACAGCAGCGTGATCCCGGCCGCCTCACATTCGCGGACGGTCTCCTCGTCCCAGATGGAGGCCTGCACCTCGCCGATGTGCGCCTTGCCGAGCAGCAGCATCGAGATGCGGGACTGGCCGATGCCGCCTCCGATCGTCAGCGGCAGCTCGCCGGCGAGCAGCATTTTGTGGTAGGGCAGCTCGCGCCGACTGTCACAGCCGGAGGCATGCAGCTGCTCGGAGAGCGAGCGCGGATCGACCCGGATGCCCATCGATGAGATTTCCATCGCGCAGCCGAGCGGTTCGTACCAGAAGAGCAGGTCGCCGTTGAGCGCCCAATCGTCGTAGTCCGGCGCACGGCCGTCGTGCGGCTTTCCGGAACGCAGCGGCGCGCCGATGCCGATGATAAAGGCCGTGCGGTTCTCGCGCAGATAGGCGTTCTCGCGCTCTTTCGGCGTAAAGTCCGGATACATGTCCTCGAGCTCCTGCGCGGTGACAAAGCTCACGCGGCGCTCGAGCTTGCCCATGGCCTGCAGCTGCGGATAAATGGCCTGCATCGTATCCTGCGTGTCGCAGATCGCGCAGACGATGTCCATGACCGTGGACTTGAGATAGTCAAGGTTTCGGTTCTCCGGCAGGATGATCTTTTCCCAGTCCCACTGGTCGACGTAGACCGAGTGCAGCGCGTCGAGCTCATCCTCGTCGCGGCGCACGGCGTCCATGTCCGTGACGATGCCCTTGCCCGGATAGAAGCCATAGCGTTTGAGCGCCAGTCGCTTCCACTTGGCCAGCGACTGGACGATCTCGGCGCGGTGGGGCGAGCGCAGGATGTCAAAGCTGACCGGTCGCTCGTAGCCGTTGAGGTTGTCGTTGAGGCCGGATGCCTCGTCCACGAACAGCGGAGCCGAGACGCGCTGAAGATTCAGCAGCGCGCTGAGCCTGTCCTCGAACAGGCGCTTGAGCAGACTGATCGCCTTCTGCGTATCGTAGATCGAGAGATAACTGACATAGCCTTTGGGGATCGCGTATTTCATAAGATCACTTTCCTTCGTCGCCGAGGATCTCGACGATCTTTTGGTAAATCTGATCCGCGCTGCGGCGGAAGCTTCTTTTCATCGCTTTGGCCTGCACTTCGTCTTCACAGCGCAGGGAAAGCGACATCATCTCCTCTTTTCCGTCGGACAGAGCAAGCTCAAGGCGGCAGCCGGACGCTTTCTTGACGACGTCTGCGCGGATCAGGGCCGCGCGCGCCACACGCTCCTCCACCGGGGCGAGCAGCTTCAGCGCGCGGGCACGTACGGAATACGGCAGGCGCTTCTCCACTTCGCCGGAATCACAGCGGCCCTTGTCGGTAATCGCATATTCCTCATCGTCGCCGACAACATGGCCGGATTGGATCAGCTCGCCGAGGCAGTCGGAATAATCGAAGTAATCCACGCCCTCGTCGCACTGCTGACAGAGCTCGTCCAGCGTCCCGCGGTCCACCGGGCCGCTCAGACGGCTGAGCATAAAGAGGATGAGCAGCTTGATGTCCAGCTTTTCGTGGATGAATCCGTGATGATCCATGTTCCGTCACCTTCCGAATCATAATATATTTATTATACTTTACCCGCGGCATTTTTCAAGTGAAAAATGCCGGCCGCTCCCTGTTTTGCAGAGGCAGGGCTGAAAACAGGCACATCGGAGCCGGCGGCGCATACACTGTACTGAAGTATCCGTTCAGGAGGTAAAACTATGCCCGATAAAGCCGTTCCCGGGCCGGTCGGAAGCGCGGCAAGCATCCGAGAGGCCGTTTCGATCAATACCGAAAAGATTTTTGACTGCTGCCGAGACAAGGACTGCGTGGATGAGCTGCGCGTCTATCCCACCATCAGCTCGCAGGCGTCCATCGACAACGCGATCAGCATCCGCCCCAGGGCGGCGGAGCTGCTGTTCGTCAACGTGAACGTGGAGCCCGTGAGCTTCAACCGCGGCTATTACACTGTGGACTGTACCTATTTCTATCGCGTCACAGCCGAGACCTTCCCCGGCGCGCAGCCCTGCAGCGGGCTTGCCGTGTTCGACAAGCGCGTGATGCTCTTCGGCAGCGAGGGCAGCGTCAAGACCTTCACATCCGAGAGCGAGGAGGCCGTCGTCTCCGCCGACGATCAGCCCCGCGCCGTCGTTTCGGCGGTCGATCCGATCTGTCTGCACTGCACGCTCGCCGACGCGGCCGAGACGCCGGGCAGCGAGAATATCATCATCCCGCAGTTCATCCTCGACGCCATGGGAGAGGATCTCGTCACCGTGGACAACGTGCGGCGCTGGTACGTCACGATCGGGCAGTTCTCGATGGTGCGGCTCGAGCGCGATACGCAGCTCCTGATCCCGGCCTATGACTATTATCTGCCGGATAAGGAGTGCCCCGGCACGAGCGAGGACGATCCCTGCGCGCTCTTCGGCCGGATCGATTTCCCGGTCGACGAGTTCTTCCCGCCCGACAGTGTGGCGGAGAGTGGAGATTACAAATCGTATAAATAACGCAACAGGCTGGGCGGGGCCCAGCCTGTTAGTTTTTTGGCAGCGCGTAAAGACTCTCGGAGAACAGGGAGAAAAAACCGACTCAATTAAAACTGTCTGTATTATTTCTGAACAACTCTGCGATGCGATCACGAAGGGCGGCATGCTCCGGAAGCTGCAGCTCCGGGTCGGCGGCGAGCAGCGCTTTTGCCTCCTCCTGGGCGGTTTTGAGCACCTGCGTGTCCGCGCCGAGGTCCGCCACGTGCATCTCCGGCAGGCCGTGCTGGCGCGAGCCGAAAAAGTCGCCCGGGCCGCGCAGGCGCAGATCCTCCTCGGAGATCGTGAAGCCGTTGTTGGTCTTTTCCATGATGGAGAGCCTGGCCTTCACATCCTCGCTCTTGTTGTCCGAAACGAGGATGCACCAGCTTTTGAAGCCGCCGCGCCCGACACGGCCGCGCAGCTGGTGGAGCTGGCTGAGGCCGAAGCGTTCGGCGTTCTCGATGATCATCAAGGCCGCGTTCGGCACGTCGACGCCGACCTCGATCACCGTGGTCGCCACCAGAATATCCGTCTCGCCGCGCACGAAGGCTGCCATCACGGCGTCCTTGTCCTTGGGCTTCATCCTCCCGTGGACGCAGGCGACGCTGAGTTCCGGAAACTCCGAGGCAAGGGCTTTGGCGTGTTCCTCGGCGGATTTGAGATCGCTCTGGGTCTCCTCGTCCTCCTCGACCTTCGGGCAGACGACGAAGGTCTGTCTGCCCTCCGCCGCCAGCTTGCGGATAAAGCCGTTGAGCCGCGTGCGATAGCTCTCGTCCACGGCAAAGGTGTCCACCTTCTGCCGTCCGGGCGGCAGCTCGTCGATGATCGAGACGTCGAGATCGCCGTAGATCATCAGCGCCAGCGTGCGGGGAATGGGCGTGGCCGACATGACCAGCACATGCGGCCCCTCGCCCTTGCCGATGAGCGCGGAGCGCTGCCGCACGCCGAAGCGGTGCTGTTCATCCGTGACGATCAGCCCCAGACGCGCATATTCCACATCTTCGGAAAAGAGCGCGTGGGTACCGACCACAAGGTCGAACTCCCCCGCCCGGATCGCGGCTTTCGCCTCGCGTTTCTCCTTGGCCGTCATTGATCCGGTCAGCTTGCCGACGCGCATGCCGAAGGGCGCAAGCAGCGCCGTCAGCGTCGCGGTATGCTGCTCGGCCAGGATCTCGGTCGGCGCCATGAAGGCGCTGACATAGCCGCTCTCACGGCAGAGCCAGCAGAGCGCGGCGGCCACGAGCGTTTTGCCGCTGCCCACATCGCCCTGAACAAGGCGGTTCATCACAAAGCCGCCCGTCATGTCCGCGGCCGCCTCCTCGATCGCGCGCTTCTGCGCCGCGGTCGGCGTGAAGGGCAGCACCCCGTAAAAGGCAGCGAAATCCCGTCGTTCAAGGCGGATGCCGCTCTCGCGCGTGCGCTCGGCGCGCATCGTGCCCAGCGCGCAGGCCAGCACGAACAGTTCCTCAAACACGAGGCGACGGCGGGCGATGGCCAGCGCGTCGAAGTCCGGCGGGAAATGGATCGTCTCATAGGCGTAGCACGCCCGGGCCAGCGCGTTCCGCTCGCGGACGTCCTCGGGCAAAAACTCCGGCAGCTGTCCGGCGCAGGCGTCGAGCCCCTGCCGCACCGCGTCCCGGATCGTGCGCTGGTTGAGCGCGGCGTTCATGCGGTAAATAGGCAGGATGCAGCCCGTCACGCCGCGGGGCTTGTCCTCTTTCTCGTAGGCCGGATTGACCATGCTGCAGCGGCCTCCGCTGCGCTCGATCTTGCCGAAAAAGCAGACGCTGTCTCCCCTTGACAGATAGTCCTTTACATAATTTTGATTAAAATATGTTATGTCAACTGAACCGCTCTCATCCACCGCGCGAAACTTGACCAGTTCCATACCGCGGCGTACGCGTACGAGGCGCGGCGTGTCCGCTACAAGCGCGCGGATGCAGACCCCCTCTCCCTCCGGCGCGGCCGCAATGGGGCAGAACTGCGTTCTGTCCTCGTATCGCGCGGGGAAATAGGAGATCAGATCATAGAGAGAAAAGACGCCCAGCTTTCCAAACGCCTGCGCCTTTTTCTCCCCTATTCCCTTGATATAGCGAACGGATGTGTTCAGATCTGTCATGGCTTACTCGCTGTAACTCAAGGTATATCCTTCGTTGACGAGGGTGAAGTCCTCGATCAGTCCCTTCGTGCAGATGATGCGGTTGTCCTTTGTGATGAGCACCATGTCGAAGCCGCCGCCGTCGGTCTTGCCGTAGCTGCGCCAGTATTTCAGCGACTCGACCTCGCCGAGGACGAACATCGCCGTAGACAGGCAGTCTGCCATCGTGCCGTCCTTGCAGATGATCGTGGCGGAGATCAGGTTGTTGGTTACCGGGTAGCCGGTGGACGGCTTCAGAATATGGTGATAGGTATTGCCGGTCGTCACGTCGGTAAAGTTTCGCTGATAGCTTCCGGAGGTGACAACGGCGGTCTCCCCCACGCTCAGCACGCCGACGAAGCTGCTGGTATTGTAGGGGTCGGTGATCCCGACTTTCCACTGTGTCCCGTCCGGTTTGAGACCGAGCGTCTGC
This sequence comes from Oscillospiraceae bacterium, assembly GCA_017449185.1. Lineage (GTDB taxonomy): Bacteria > Bacillota > Clostridia > Oscillospirales > Oscillospiraceae > Limivicinus. The sequence continues at coordinate 12,001 of JAFSJZ010000010.1, read as the reverse complement.
ACGTTGCCGCCGAGAGAGACGATGCCGCTTGTAACGCCGGCAGAGCGCATGGCCGCGATGGCCTTGTCCGCAGCGCAGCCCTTGGCGACCGCGCCGAAGCTCATCTCGCCGTAGGAGGGCATCGAGACCGTATAGGTGCCGGAGCTGGGGAAGCTGGTGAGTACGACCTTGTCAAAACAGACGCGGCTGAGCTGGTCAAGGATCTCATAGTCGTAGGGCACGTAATACTTCTGGTCGATAAAGCCCCAGAGCTTGAGCAGCGGATACACCGTCAGATCGAGCGCTCCGTTGCTCTGCTTATAGACCTGTTTGGCGGCGGTGAGCATGTCCGCTACCTGGCCCGGGACGACGACGTTTTCGCCGTTTGCGTGGTTGATGGCCCACACCGTGCTGCTGGCCTTGTCCGGATCGAGCATGGCGTCCATGGACAGGATCACGCTTTCAGCCGCGGAAATACCCTTTTCCCGGTTTTTTCCGTAGGCCACGAGCGTCATCGTGGTATCCATGGCAAAGAGGGCCTTGCTGCTCTCCTTCGTTTCGCCGCAGGCGGCGAGCGGAAGCATCATCAGCGCGCACAGCAGCGCGCACAGGGCCCTGGCCGCGGTCTTTTTTCTCTTTCTGAAGCTCATGAAAAACCTCCTTGTTCGGGAAGCCTGAAAATCGATCGTAAGGAGCTCGTTTCCATCTGTGATTTCGTATTATATCACAGATGAAAGAAAATGAAAACTGCTATTTACTTTGCCTGGCTTTTTTGCTATAATGCACTGGCGCACCACCTTATACGCGGCTGTAGCTCAGCTGGATAGAGTGCCAGACTCCGACTCTGGAGGTCGTGGGTTCGAATCCCGTCAGCCGTACCAGAAAAGGGACATCCGATTGGATGTCCCTTTTCTGATGCCCGCCAAGGGCGGGCAATCATCCGCTTCACTCTATTTGATGGGAGGGGGCGCTGCGCCCCCTCCCAAACTCTCCCCAAAGGTCGGAAACTTTCCTGATTATATGCAAACGGCCGCTGCAAATACTGCAGCGGCCGTTTGCCGTAATGTCTTATTCGAAGAAGCCGCAGCCGTTTCCTCCGGCTCTCTTGACGCGGTAGGCCGCGGCGTCGGCGTCCGAGAATATATCGCCCTGCGGGTTTTCTCTGTCGGCAAACGCGACGCCGACGCTCAGCGAAATGGGCGGCAGGTCGTCCTTCGGATGGCACAGCAGCTCGTTGGCGCGGTCGATCTTGTCCTTGACCAGATGGCGCATGGCGCTGTTGACACGCGTCATGATCACAACGAACTCGTCTCCGCCGACGCGGCAGATGATATCCACCGAGCGGAAGCTGTTTTGCAGGATCTCCGCCACTCGCTTGAGCACGCGGTCGCCCATCGCGTGGCCGAAGGTGTCGTTGACCTGCTTGAAATTGTCCACGTCGACGACGAGCAGCGCCATGTGCTCGACATCCACGCTCTCCATCAGCAGCTCGTACGCCCCGCGGTTGAACAGCCCCGTCAGCGCGTCGTGAGAGGCCTCGTGGCTGAGCTTTTCGCGGGCCGCGCGATTCTCCTCCAGGATCTCGTTGTAGATCCGGGACGCAACGCGCAGTTCCTCCGCGCCGGAAGGCTCGATCTGCTTCTGATCCTGCATTTTTCTGACCATGCGGCCCAGCGGTCTGAGGATCTGGCGGTTGACAAAGGCTACGAATGCGAGCACCGTCAGCAGCAGGAGGATCGTCGCAGCCGTCTGGATCCGGATAAGCCGCGTCATATGAGCCGACGCCTCCTCCAGCTCCTGGCTCGAGGTGCTGATCAGAGAACGGGTGCAGAGCGTCACGTTCTCGCGGATACGGTCCTTGAAGTGCATGTAATTCCCATCGAACACCAAGGTCCTGGCCTGCTCGCGCAGTCGGTCCGCATCGAGGCTGCGCTCGGCCTCCGTCAGTTTGATGCCGGAGAGCTCCTCGGGCATCATGTTCAGGTCATAATCTCCGGCCTCGAGCATCAGACGCATGGCGCGGTATTCCGTCTCGACCAGTTCGTTGGAGAGCGTCAGCGCCATGTTCAGCCGGCCGAGCGCCTCGTCGTCCCTGCCCGAGAGCAGCTCCTCAAGCTTCTCCACGGCCAGATCCCTGCGCCTGTTCACGTTGACCTCCTCGAGGAAGTCGTCAAGGTATTCCAGCTCGCCCGTCACCACGAAGCAGCGCACCCGGTCCGTCAGATAGTCGGAGACACTTTCCATGTCGGAGGCGGCGACCTCGGCGGCGACATAGCGATCCGCCGCGTTCTCCATGCGCTGGTATCCTCTGGTCAGGGATATGCCCGAAATGAACACGACCGCCGCGGCCAGCGCCGCGATCAGACCGAAGACCAGCGCGACGATGCGCAGCCGGAGACCGTGTTTGTCGTCTCTTTTCTTCTCCTCCGCGTCCGGATCAAGGTCGGAAGAGATCTGTTCGGCCTTGTCCTTGAAGATCGTCTCGGCTTGAGCTCTTTTGCGGGTGAAATATCGGAGCCTCTCGGAGCGCGCATCGGCCTTGGCCGCTTCCTTGAGTTGGAGAATAAACGGCTCGAATTCAGCGGGCGGGACCGGGCTTGAGAAGAAGTAGCCCTGCACGATATCGCATCCGAGCGCGCGCAGCGCATCCAGCTGTTTTTCCGTCTCCACGCCCTCGGCAATCACCGGAACGGACAGATAATCCGAAATCTCGATGATGATCTCCAGCATGTGGGTGTTGCCACCCTGTCGGAAAGCGTCGCGGATGAAGTGCATGTCCAGCTTCAGCGCGTCGATGGGCAGCGCGGAGATCATGTTCAGCGACGAATAGCCGGTGCCGAAGTCGTCCATCTCGATCCGGAAGCCGAGATCGCGCAGCTCGCTGACCATTTCTACGATTTGATCGGAGTCCTGCGTATAGGCCGATTCCGTGACCTCCAGAATCAGCTCCGCAGGGCTCAGACCGTTTTTCGCGACGATGTCGCTCAGCGTGTCGATCAGATTGGGATCATACAGATCAATGCGCGAGACGTTGACCGAGACCGGAACGTAATAGCCGAGCCGTTCCTTCCATTCGCTGATCTGGCGGGCCGTTTCCTTCCAAACGAAGGTGTCAAGCTCCTGGATCAGGCCGTTCTCTTCAAAAAGCGGGATGAATACGCCGGGACTGACCGTCCCCAGCTTGGGGTGCATCCAGCGCACCAGCGCCTCCGCGCTGGTCAGCAGAGGCGTATCCTCGCGCACGTCGAATTTTGGCTGGTAGTATACCTTGAACTGCCCCATGGCGATCGCCGTGTGGAAATCCTCGATCAGCTGCTCGGCGTACAGCTCCCGCTCGTGCAGCGTGTTGTCGTAGAACGCGATCGTGCGGGTAAAGCTGCCCTTGACCGTGTCCGCCGCGCTCTTGGCGCGGTCGAAGCGGCGTTGGATCTCGATCGACTTGTCCACATTGGAATAGACGCCCATGCGCAGACGGACGCGGCTGCCGGATGCTTTTTCACCGGAGAGGCCCTTCGCGGCGTTCTCGAGGATGCGCTTGTAGTCCTCTCGGTGCGGGCAGTAGATCATAAAGGTGTCCGCGCTGCGGCGGCAGACGATGCCGCCCGTGTCCGAGACCGCCTCCCTGAGCTTCTCGCCGATGTGGCGCAGCACTTCGTCGCCGTAGGTGATCCCAAAGCGTTCGTTGATCATATGGAAATGGTTGACGTCCACGACGATGGCGTCCATCTCCGTGCCGCGGTGGTGCTGGTCGTACTGGCTGCCGTAGCGGTAGAAGAACTCGCGGTTATACAGGCCCGTCAGCGGATCGCGCTCGGTGGACTGGATGATGTCTCTGTCCTCGCTCAGTTCGATCGTACGCCGCACGCGCGCCTGAATGACACTCGCCTGCGGATAGGGCTTCGGGATAAAATCCGCCGCGCCGAGCTCCAGACACTCGACCTCCGCGTTCTGGTCGCCGGTGAGAACGATCACGGGGATCGTTCGAAGCGCGGGATCCTCGCGGAGCTCGCGCAGAACATCCCAGCCCGAGGCGACGGGCATCTGCAGGTCGAGCAGGATCAGCGAGAGCATGTCCTTCTGCTCGCGGATCCGCATCAACGCGCTCTGTCCGTCCTCGGCATAGAGCAGCTCATAGTCCGTTTCCAGCACGGCGCCGAGAAGCTCGCGGTTGATCCTCTCGTCGTCGACGATCAGGATGAGCCGCTTCCCGTTTGCCGAATGAAATTTTTCATGGCTTTTGAGCATTGGTATCTCCTTATCAGCAGCTTGGCGTACTATACCCTGCACATGTCTAATAAAGTATTATAAGGCATGGTCCTGTCAATATCAATCCCCCAAAAAGCGATCAATGGCCGGAGGATTCCCTCCGGCCGTTGATCGCCCTGCTGCGCTTTTTATCTGATCGGGTTGTTGCTGGCGCTGAGGACCTCCTCGTGCGCGTCCATGAAGGTCTTCATCTCGGCATAGGTGATCTCCTTGGGGCGCAGCACGGTGAGATCGTAATCGGTCGTGCCGTCCTTGCGGCGGTTGACCTTGCTGTCCGTGACCTGTACGCCCCACTCGTCGAGCTGCTTGTGCAGCGACTGGTTGAATTCATAGCCGTTCTTGACCGTGAACTGAAGACGGTTGGCCGCGTAGGAGTCGGATCCGATCGCAAAGCGGTGCGTCAGGAACTGCATCAGGCTGACAATGACTGTGACAAAGAACGCGATCAGATACATGCCCGCGCCCGTGGCCAGGCCGATGCCCGCCGTGACCCACAGGCCAGCCGCTGTGGACAGACCCTTGATCGTGCCGCCGTTTTTGAAGATGACGCCCGCGCCGAGGAAGCTGATGCCGCTGACGACCTGCGCCGCCACGCGTGCCGGGTCGGCGCCGCGGGTGCCGGAAAAGACGGAGCCGTCAAGCGCGGTGAGATCCGCAAAGCCGTATTTGGACACGATCATGAACAGGGCGGCGCCGCAGCAGACCAGGATATGCGTGCGGATGCCGGCCTCCTTGAAGCGGCGGCTGCGCTCGGTGCCGATGATCGCTCCGCAAGCGCAGGCCAGGATCATGCGGACGAACAGCTCCAGATGCTGGGCGAGGGTAAAATGCTCGGTCAGAAACTTAGCCAGAGGCATGCGATCTCCTCCCCTTTCGAATCGGCGTGCCCCGGGTTTCGGGACACGCGAAAAGGAATACTCCCTCTTTTTTCATTTTACGCTTTTCCACGCCCCAATGCAAGCACGAAAAAATGCAAACACGACGAAAAAGTATCGGATAAAGCATCTGCGGCCTCGAAAAGACGGGGCCGCAGCTTGTTTCAGTACAATTCCTCTTCCCGGACGCACTCGTTCTTGATCTCGCCGACCAGGCTCTGCAGCGCGTCGATCACGTGCGGACGGATGTCGCCGCCGACAAGCACGAGCATGATGTCGTCGCCGACGGACAGTTCTCCCTCGTTGAGCCACACACGGATATGGAAGATCCCCGGCATGGCCTCTGCGCGCGCGATCGCTGCGGCGAGCTTGTCCCGATCATAAGAGAAGAGCATCCCCTCCACGTCCGCCTTCCGCTCGGCGCCGTGGCGCACGACGGCCTTGGGCGCAGAGCGCACGACGCCGTTGTGGAACAGGTACATGCCGCACTCCGGCGCGTCGGGCCGAGCCTTGGCCTCGCGCAGCCAGTCCTCCATCGACGGGCGCTTCATGTCGCCGCCTCCGCGCAGTTGGCCGAGCCCGAAGAGGCCAGCATATCCAGCCCGTGCGTCAGCGCGTCCATGACGGAGAGGATGTTCTCTTTCGCCGCCTTCTCGCTGCCGGGCAGATTGACGATCAGCGAGCTGCCGCGGATGCCCGCGACGCCCCGTGAGAGGCAGCCGCGCGGCGTGATGCGCATGCTCGCCGCGCGCATCGCCTCGGGGATGCCGGGCGTCGCGCGTTCGATGACGGTCTCGGTTGCCTCGGGCGTGATGTCGCGCGGGGAGAAGCCCGTGCCGCCCGTGGTGAGGATCAGAGCGATCCCCAGCTCGTCGGCGCATTTGACGAGCTCGCGGCGGATATCCTCCGCCTCATCCGGCACGATCGCGCGATAGACCACCTCAAGCCCGTATTGCTCCGCGATGGCGCAGAGCGCGGGGCCGCTGGTGTCGACGCGCTCGCCGCGAAAGCCCTTATCGCTGACCGTGATGACCGCTGCCGTATAGCTCATGCTTCTTCCTCCCTGTGAAAATCTCCGTGTACGCCGCCCGTTTTTTCCAGCAGACATACGTCGGTGATGACCATGTCCTTCTGCACGGCCTTGCACATATCGTAAACCGTGAGCGCCGCGACCGACGCGGCCGTCAGCGCCTCCATCTCCACGCCGGTGCGTCCGTCGCAGGATACGGCCGCGCGGATCTCCACCGCGCAGCGCTCCTCGTCAAGCGAGAGCTTCAGGTCGATCCCGTCGACAAGGACGGGATGGCACATCGGGATCAGCTCCGGCGTGCGCTTGGCGCCCATGACGCCCGCGATCTGCGCGACGGTCAGCACGTCGCCCTTTTTCATGCCGCCGCTGCGGATCAGAGAGAAGGTTTCGGGGCTGACGAGCACGCGCGCCCCGGCGACCGCCGTACGCCGTGTGGGCGGCTTGTCGCCCACGTCGACCATTTTGGCGCGGCCCTGATCGTTGAAATGAGTAAAGTCTTCTCCGTTCTGCATCGTGTTCACCCGCCTATCGTGTTCATGCCGCGGCCGGCCTGGCTGTGGCTGGAAAAAGACAGCTCGCCGTGCCATTCGGGTTTTGCCAGCATCGCCGCGCGGAACTGCTCGCGCATGGCGTCGCGGTCCAGCCCCTTGATCGGGAACTCCGCCTTGCCGTGCAGGCAGGGCTTGAGCTTGCCGTCCGCCGTGAGGCGGATGCGGTTGCACTCGCGGCAGAAGTGGCTCGACAGCGGGCTGATGAGCCCGATGCGGCCCTGAGCCCCGGGCAGACGATACAGCTTGGCCACGCCGCCGTCGTCCTCTTCCCGCTTCAGCTCCGGCAGGGTCTGCAGCACCCTCTCGCAGGGGATGAAGGCTTCCGGTCCGAAGGCGGGGCTGTCGAGCATCGGCATCAGCTCGATAAAACGCAGATCCACCGGCCAGCGCCGCGTCAGCTCCGCAAGCGGGGCGATCTCGTCGTCGTTGAAGCCGCCGACGAGCACGGCGTTGAGCTTGATCTTCTCATAATCGGCGTCCAGCGCCGTCTCGATGCCTCGCAGGGCGTCGTCCAGCGAGCCGAGGCGCGTAATATAGCGATACTTCTCCGCGTCAAGCGTGTCAAGGCTGATGTTCAGACGCCGCACGCCCGCCTCTCTCAAGGGCTTGGCAAGCGTCGGCAGCAGTACGCCGTTTGTCGTGACGCATACTTCCCGGATACCGGGAACAGCAGCGCTGCGCTCGCAGATGGAGACGATGTTCTTTTTGACGAGCGGCTCGCCGCCCGTGATGCGCAGCTTGTTGACACCCAGCTCCGCCGCCGTCTCCACGGCAAGGACGATCTCCTCCTCCGTGAGCATGTCCTCGTGCGGCTTTTTGCATACGCCGTCCTCCGGCATGCAGTAACGGCAGCGCAGATTGCACAGTTCCGTCACCGAGAGGCGCAGATAGGTGATATTTCTTCCGTATCGGTCCAGCATAAAAGTGTCTCCGTTTTCGATTGCTAGTCGTATTTTACGCTCTCTCCCTTCGTGCGTCAAGCCGGAATCAAGCGCGCATTTTTTTCTTGTGAAATCTTCGGTAAAGTGGTATCGTAGAATGGTATAAAAAAAGGAAGTGATCCCTTTGAAAATCGTTGTGCTGGGCGGCGGCATCTCTACCGAACGCCACGTCTCCCTCGTATCCGGCACCTCCGTGTGCAAAGCGCTGCGCGAACGCGGCCACAAGGCGATCTTCGTCGACATGTTCCTCGGCCTTGAGCAATATCACGGCGCCCTCGAGGACGCCTTCGACGCGCCCGACGGCTTCTGCGGCGCCGTCTCCATCGAGAAGACCGCGCCGGATCTGGACGCCGTGAGGGCTTCCCGCGCCGATCAGAGCCCTTCCCGTCTCGGGAAGGACGTGCTCGCGATCTGCGCGCTGGCCGACTGCGTCTTTCTCGGTCTGCACGGGGCCGACGGCGAGGACGGCAAGATCCAGGCCACGCTCGATCTGATGGGTGTGCCCTATACAGGCTCGGATTATCTGGCCAGCGCCATGGCCATGGACAAGGCCGTGGCCAAGCGCATCGTCGGGAGCTTCGGCGTACGCACGCCCGTATGGCGGGAACTGCGCTATTCCGAGGCGGATATCCCCCGTCTGTGCGAAGAGCTGAGCGTTCCCTGCGCCGTCAAGGTCGTCAACGGCGGCTCGTCCATCGGCGTACAGCTGCCCGACACGCGCGAGGAGCTTGACGCGGCGCTGCGCGACGTGCTGCGCTACGGCTGCCGCGTCGTCGTCGAGGAGAAGATCTCCGGCCGTGAGCTGACCGTTCCCGTTTTGGGCAGCAAGGCGCTCAGTCCCATTGAGATCGTTCCGCCGGAAGGCTCGAGCTTTGACTATGTCGCCAAGTATCAGAGCGGCAGCGAAGGCGCGGCCGAGCTCTGCCCGGCCCCGATCGGCGAGGAAGAGACGCTTCTTCTGCAGGAGGCCGCCCTGAAGGCGCACCGTGCGCTCGGTCTGTCTGTCTATTCGCGCTCCGACTTCATCCTCGACGGTGAAGGCCGCGCCTGGTGGCTGGAGGTCAACACCCTGCCGGGCATGACGCCCGCGAGCCTGATCCCGAAGGCCGCCGCCGTGGAGGGCATGAGCTACGGCGAGCTGTGCGAGACGATCGTTGAAATGAGCCTGCGCGCCAGGCGCGGAGAGCCGCTGTAAAAAAAGAAGCGGGAAAGTCCGCTTGTTCACAAATTCGTGATGTATTCCCCCGCCGGTGTGGTACAATTTTTTTCAAGAAAACAGCTCGGGGACGGGAACTATGAAAAACCGTTTATCACAATTCCTATACAACGCGCGGCAGAATGCGGCTCGCTTTATGGCGGGGCGCAGCGGAAACGACGCACTCAACCGTTTTCTGCTCGTCTGCGATCTTGTTCTGCTGCTGCTCTCGGCGCTGTTTCGCGGCCCGTTCTTCCTGCTGGCTCTCGCGCTGCTGGTTTATATCTATTTCCGCATGCTCTCGCGCAATATCTACAAGCGTCAGGACGAGAACAACCGCTACCTGCGCGCCAGGTACAAGGTTCAGTCCCGCATCCGCCTGCTCGTCGAACGCTGGAAGCAGCGCCGTGACTACAAGTTCTTCGTCTGTCCCTCCTGCCGTGCGACGCTGCGCGTCCCGAAGGGCCGCGGCAAGATCAAGATCGTCTGCCGCAAGTGCGGCACCTCCTTCACCGGGAAATCCTGATGTTCGGCTTTCTCACCGCGCGGACGGATCTGCTCGACGAAGACCGGACGGCGCGCTACAAGGCCTGCTACTGCGGGCTCTGCCGTTCGCTGCGCTCGCGCCGCGGGCCCGCCGCCGGCCTGACGCTGAATTATGACATGAGCTTTCTCGTGCTGCTGCTCTCCTCGCTCTATGAGCCGGAGGAAGCGCTCGGGAAGGATCCCTGTCTCGTCCATCCCTTTGACGGGCGGGACTGGTTTTCCTCGGAGATCACCGATTACGCCGCGGATATGAACGTAGCGCTCGGATATTACAAATGTCTGGACAACTGGCAGGACGACGGCAGTCTTCTCTCCGCAGCTGAGGCAGGGCTGCTCAAACATGCCTGCGGCGAGATCGCTCAAGCGTATCCGCGCCAGTGCGGTGCGATTGAGGAGTCAATCCGTGCGCTTGCGCAGATCGAGCAGGATAAGCGCGAATCCCCGGACGAGGCCGCTGCCTCTTTCGGCTCGCTGATGGGCGAGCTGTTCGTCCTTCACGAAGACCGCTGGAGCGCCTCTCTGCGCGCCATGGGCGACGTGCTGGGGCGCTTTTTGTATATCATGGACGCCGCGGTGGATCTGGACGGAGATACCTTCCGCAACTGCTACAACCCCTTCCGGCGCCGGTACGGGCTGGAGAACGAACGGTATTTCCGCGACATCCTGCAGATGCTTCTCGGCGAATGTCTGCGGCACTATGACCGTCTCCCGCTCGTGCGGGACAAGGATATCCTTGACAATATTCTCTGCGCCGGCGTATGGGCGCAGTTCGACAAACGATACTCCATCAAGCAGGCAAAGGAAAACTGACGATGTATCAGGACCCGTATCAGGTCCTCGGCGTGGCGCCGGACGCGAGCGACGAGGAGATCAAAAAAGCATATCGCGATCTCGCCAAGAAGTATCACCCGGACATGAATCCGGGCGATCAGCGCGCCGCAGAGAAGATGAACGAGATCAACGACGCCTACGACCGCATCAAAAACGGCGACACGGGGCCGGGTTCCTATGCCCAGGGCGGCACGGCCTATCAGCAGTATACCGCGCAGGATCCTTTCTGGAACGCATGGACCTCCTATACCGATCCATTCGGCGCGTACTCGCAGCAGTCCCAGCGCCAAAGCGAGCGAAGCGAATACACCGCCGCGAAAAACTATATCCGCAACGGGATGTATAAGGAGGCTCTCACGGCTCTCTCGGGCGTCCCGATGACCGAGCGCGACGGCAAGTGGTACTATCTCCACGCCGGCGCGAACATGTATCTCGGCAACAAGATCGCGGCCCTCGACAGCGCGAGAAAGGCCGTGGAGATCGACCCGGGCAATGAGGAATACCGGCGTCTGCTCACCGAGCTGCAGAGCGGCGGCGACTTCTATCAGAGCTATACGACCAACTACCGCCGCGGTCTCTCGCCGGACCGCTTCCTGCTCGCCCTGTGCGCGGCGAACATGTGTCTCGGACCGATGTGCGGCTTTCGGGTCTGCTGCTGCTGAGAAAAAACAAAAAGCTGTGTGAAACGGGGTTTCACACAGCTTTTTTGTTTTTGACGCTTACTTCAGCAGGCTGCGTCCGGTCATCTCTGCGGGCTGGGGCAGCTCCATGACGGCTAAGATCGTCGGCGCGATGTCTGCCAGACGGCCGTTTTCAAGTCTTGCCCCCTTCTTCGTCACGCAGAAGGGCACGGGGTTGGTGGTATGGGCGGTGTTGACCTTGCCGTTCTCGTCGAACATGCAGTCGGCGTTGCCGTGGTCGGCGGTAATGAGCAGCGTCAGATCCGGGTGCTTCTCCGCCTCCGCGGCGATGCGTCCGAGGCATGCGTCCACGGTCTCGACTGCTTTGAGAGCGGCCTCCATGACGCCCGTATGGCCGACCATGTCGCAGTTGGCGAAGTTGCAGACGATCAGGTCGTATTTCTCCGAGGCGATCGCCTCCACGACCTTGTCGCAGACCTTTTCCGCGCTCATCTGCGGGATCAGATCATAAGTCGGGAATTCCTTCGGAGACGGGACCAGACAGCGGTCCTCGCCCTCGCCCTGCTTTTCCACGCCGCCGTTGAAGAAGAAGGTAACGTGGGCGTATTTTTCGGTCTCGGCCACGCGGAACTGCCGCAGGCCCTTTTCGCTCATCAGGTCGCCGAGGGTATTGGTGATGACCTCGGGCGGGTAAGCGATCGGCAGCGTCAGCGTCTCGTCGTACTGCGCGGTGCAGACGTAGGAGAGCGGGAAGACCTCCTTTTTGCGCTCGAAGCCGTCAAAGTCCGGCAGATTGAGCGCCCAGGTCATTTCGCGCGCGCGGTCCGGGCGGAAGTTCATGAAGATCACGCTGTCACCCGCGTTGATCGCACCCTCCGGGCAGACGACCACGGGCTCGACAAACTCGTCGGTCACGCCGCTGCGATAGCTCTCCGCGATGGCGGCGACGGGGTCGGGATTCTGCGCGCCGCTGCCGTAGACGATGGCGTCGTACGCCGCCTCGACGCGGTCCCAGCGCTTGTCGCGGTCCATGCCCCAGAAGCGGCCCTGCACCGTGGCGATGTGGGCGTTGCCGACCTCTTCGCACTTTTTCTGCAGCGCGGCGACAAAGCCGGCGCCGCTCGTGGGCGGCACGTCGCGCCCGTC
>JAFSJZ010000009.1 GCA_017449185.1 Oscillospiraceae bacterium | reverse complement strand
TTCACCAGGCCGCCGCGCTCGACCGTCGCGGCGAAGGCCTTGAAGGCGCTCGCCTTGAAGAGGTCGTTGAGGTCGATGAGGAAAAGCGGGTTGCGGAGGTCGGGCTTGTCGGTGCCGTATTTGGACATCGCCTCGCGGAAGGGGATGCGCGGGAAGGGCGCGGGCGTGACACGGTCTCCGTAGAGGCCGAACTTCTCGAACACAGGCACGAGGACCTCCTCGAGCACGCCGAGCACGTCGTCCTGCGTGGCGAAGGACATCTCCATGTCGAGCTGATAGAACTCGCCGGGCGTGCGGTCGCCGCGCGCGTCCTCATCGCGGAAGCAGGGCGCGATCTGGAAATAGCGGTCGAAACCGGAGGCCATCAGCAGCTGCTTGAACTGCTGCGGAGCCTGCGGCAGGGCGTAGAACTTGCCGGGGTGTTTGCGGGCCGGCACCAGATAGTCGCGCGCGCCCTCGGGAGAGGAGGCGGTGAGGATCGGGGTCGTGATTTCCAGAAAACCGTGCTCGGTCATCAGCTTGCGGATCTCCGCGACGACCTGGCAGCGCAGGATGATGTTTTTCTTTACGGCCGGGTTGCGCAGGTCGAGGAAGCGGTATTTCAGGCGCGCGGCCTCGTCCGCCTCGCGGCTGCGGTTGATCTCAAAGGGAAGCTCGTTGTAGCGGCAGCGTCCCGTGACGGTGATGCTCTCGGGCACGACCTCGATCTCGCCGGTGGGGAGCTTGGGGTTCTTGCTTGCGCGCTCGCGCACCGTCCCCGTGACGGTGATCGTGGATTCCTTGTTGATGGCGCGGATCACGCTCATCATCTCTTCGGTCTCGATGACGAGCTGGGTCGTGCCGTAAAAGTCGCGGATGACGACAAAGGCCAGGGAGGCGGACACGGCGCGGACGTTTTCCATCCAGCCCGCGAGCGTGACGGTCTTCCCGGCGTCGGCGAGCCGGAGTTCGCCGCAGTTGTGGGTACGTGACTGGTTCATATCATGGCCTCTTTTCTTCAGGAAAGTGGTTTATTCTGCAATAACGCGGCAGAGGGCACGGCGCGCGGCGTCGGAGCGAATAAGCGCGGCGGCTTCGACGGCGGAGAGCTTCCGCTGCTCGCCCGTGCGCATGTCCTTGACGGAGAGCAGTCCCTCGGCGATCTCGTCCTCGCCCAGGAAAACGACGTAGGGCACGCCCAGACGGTCGGCATAGCTCATTTTGGCCTTGAACTTCTTCTTCTCGGTGTAGAGCTGCACGCGCAGCCCCGCCTTTCGAAGCTCTGCGGCGGCAGCGATTGCCGCTCCGAAATCCTCCGTCATCGGGAGCACGAGCGCGTCGCAGGCCGCGCCGCCCGCCTCCTCCGAGAGCAGGCCCTGCTCGGAGAGGATGAAGAAAAAGCGGGTCAGACCGATGGAGATGCCCACGCCGGGGAGCTTCCGGTCGGTATAATATTCCGCAAGGTTGTCGTAGCGTCCGCCGGAGCAGACCGAGCCGATCTCCGGGTGGTCGAGCATCACGGTCTCATACACGGTGCCGGTATAGTAGTCGAGCCCGCGCGCGATCGTGAGATCAACGGCGAAGTTCTCCTCCGGCACGCCGAAATCGGAGAGGTATTTCACGACGGTCCCGAGCTCGTCGAGTCCCTCGTCAAAGGTCGCGTCCATGCCGCGGTAGCGTTCGAGAGAAGCGAGCACCTCGGCATTCGTGCCCTTCACAGCCATGAAGTCCATGACGTTCTCAGCCTTGCAGGGCAGCATCTTCACGTCGTTGATGAGGCTCTGGCGCACGGCTTCGGGCCCGATCTTGTCAAGCTTGTCCACCGTGCGCATGATCTCGCCGGCACGCTCGCTCATGCCGTTCATGGCATAAAAGCCGGTGAGCAGCTTGCGGTTGTTCACGCGGATCTGGAAGCGCTTTACGCCCAGGCGCGTGAAAGTGTCGTAGATGATGGCGGGGATCTCGGCCTCGTTCATGATGTCGAGCTTTCCGTCGCCGATGACGTCGATATCGGCCTGATAGAACTCGCGAAAGCGGCCGCGCTGGGCGCGCTCGCCGCGGTAGACCTTGCCGATCTGGTAACGGCGGAAGGGGAAGGAGAGCGAGGCGTAGTGCGCTGCGACGTACTTCGCCAGCGGCACCGTGAGATCAAAGCGCAGCGCCAGGTCGTTGTCGCCCTTGGAGAAGCGGTAGATCTGTTTTTCCGTCTCGCCTCCGCCCTTGGCCAGCAGCACCTCGGCCGACTCGATCAGAGGTGTGTCGAGCGGGGTAAAGCCATAGGAAGCATAGGTGTCGCGCAGGATCTCCTTCATGCGCTCAAATTTCCGCTGCTCGTCGGGGAGCAGTTCCATAAAGCCGGAGAGCGTGCGCGGTGCAACAGTTGCCATAAAGAGCAGTCCTTTCATAAGGTAAGGGGAGTCGAACACCTGCCGCCTGAGAGCGGTTGTTTTCGGTGCTTTTGCCCCTTGTCATTTGACGGGCGGGAAGCCCGCCTGCACTTCGCGGGACAAAAATCCGCCGCTGAAAACCGGTAGGGGTTCGACTCCCCTGACCTTAAAAAGCAAAACCGCAGGCGCATTTTCGATACGAACTGCGGTTTATCAATATGGGAAGGCGACAGTTCAGCGCCGCTGCGGATTGACGATGTTGCGCCAGTCGAGATCGCCGCGCCGCAGACCCTGCACAAGCACCTCCGCCGTGGCGGCGTTGGTGGCGAAGGGGATCTGATACTGGTCGCACAGACGCTCGATCTTGTTGATGTCGTCAAAGCCGTTGGGATTGGCCGGATCGCAGAAGAACAGCACGAGGTCGATCTCGTTGAAGGAGATGCGCGCGCCGATCTGCTGCGAGCCGCCCTGGTCGGCGTGCAGGTAGAGCGTGATCGGCAGCCCCGTCGCCTCGCTGACGAGCTTGCCCGTGACGTGCGTGGCGCACAGGGAATGCTCGGCCAGAATGCCGCAGTACGCGATGCAGAACTGGACCATCAGCTCTTTTTTTCTGTCATGTGCCATCAATGCAATATTCATAGTCAAACTCCGTTTTCCTTGAGGTTCCGGCGTGTTATTCTTAACATAAATATTATAAACGCCGAAACTGGAAAGTTCAACAAAAACATAGGGGATATCAAGACTTTTTTTGTATGGATGCTATTTCAACAGCGCCATCTCATGCTCAGAGGTATCGGAATAGCTGCGGATCGTCCAGTAGGCGTCGAGCACCTGCCGCGCCATGAAGGCGCAGTTGGCGCCGGCCTTGCCGCGCTCCACTACGAAGGCCATCGCGATCTGCGGATCGTCGAAGGGAGCATAGCAGATGAAGATAGCGTCGTTGACGATGTTCTTGCCTTTCTGAGCCGTTCCCGTCTTGGCGGCGACGCGCTTGGAGTTGGGATAGTCGAAGAAATATTTGGCAACGGAGCCGTTATTCACGATGTCGTTGGCCACCAGCTTCATGCCCTCCTGGATCGCGTCCCAGTTGAACTCGCCGATGCCGCCCTCCTTGAGGTCGTTCACGTCGCTGAGCACCGTGGCCTCACGTTCGAAAATCAACTCGTCGAAGTCGTAGCTGCGGACGTACTTGAGCAGGGACGCGCTGTGGCGCACGCCGCTGTTGGCGACGGTCGCGCAGTATTCAGCCAGCTGGATCGGAGAGAAGATCGAGTCGGACTGACCGATGCCGGCCTGCAGCGTGTCACCGATACGCCACTCGGTACCGGTGAAGTCGGCGTGGTTGGCGCGGTTGGACATGTTGCCGGTCGTCTCCGTCAGCTCGATGCCGGTATGCTCGCCGAGACCGTAGGCGTGGGCGAACTTGCCCAGGTCGTCGACGCCGAGCTTGTCAGATACCGTGTAGAAGAAATAGTTGCAGGAGTGCAGCAGCGCTTCCGTCACGGTCAGTTCGCCGTGCGTATAGTGCTCGCCCTCCACGGCCGTCCAGATCCAGCATTCCGGCGCGTAGCCGTTGGCGGCGTATTTGGTGAACACGCCGTTGCACTTGATCTGATCCTTGGTGTTGATGATGCCCTGTGCGAGCGCCGCCGTGGCGGTGCAGGGCTTGAAGGCCGAGCCGGGGGCGTAGGCGCCCATCAGCGCGCGGTTGAACAGCGGTGCGTTGGGCTGCTCGAGCAGCTCGGAGTATTTTTCAATGATCGTCGAGACGTCGTAGGTGGGCCAGCTCGCGATGGCGAGAGGTTCGCCGGTCTTGACGTCCACGACCACGCAGGCGCCGCCGGTGATCTCCCAGTAGCCGTCTTCAAAGGTCCAGTTGCCCATGGCGGTCTGCTCGGCCTTTTCGTTCCGCCGCTCGCTCATCAGGATCTCGATGCCGTTGGCAAGGATACGTTCGACCTGTTCCTGCAGCACGATGTCGAGCGTGATGTAGACGTGGTTGCCGGGCTCGGGCTCTTTTTCATACTGGTTGGCGAGCACGGTCCCGTTGGCGGTGCGCGTGACGATCACCTTGCCGTCGTTGCCGTGGAGATAGTTCTCGAAGGCGTACTCGATGCCGTCCTTGCCGACCATCGCGTCGGTGGCGTATTCGAGCAGGGAATATTTCTCATACTCCTCCTGCGTCATCAGGCCCGTGTATCCGAGGATGTGCGCGGCATAATTGGTCTGGTAGTCGCGGGTAAAGGCGCGTTTGACCTGGATGCCGGCAAGCTTGGTCTCCATGATGGAGGTGATGAGCTTCATGCTGGCATCCTGGACGAAAACGTAATCGGCGGTATTGATCGCGTAGCGGACGTTGATGGAATAGCGCAGACCCGCGATTTTTCGCATGTCCTCGGCGGAATAGTTGCTGTCGATGTCGTAGCGCGTGCGCATGTAGCTCAGAAGCTCGACCGCGGTCGGGTTCGCGGGCAGGCTCTTTGCCTTGTCTTTGAAATAGGCCTCGAGCATCGTGCGCTGGATCTCGGTCATGTTCGGGTCGTATTCGAAGGGGGGCTCCATTGTGATCGGCAGGTCGTCGACGTAGCTGTCGCCGAACTCCTCGACCATGTCGATGAGCTCGAGCAGGACGCCGTTGGGATCCTCGCTCGCGAAGAGCTTGCCGGTATCGATCGTGAGGTTGTAGCACTCCTTGTTGCTGATGAGCACGCGGCCGTAGCGGTCGAGGATGTCGCCGCGGGCGGCGGTGACAGTCTCTTCCTTGTGCTGCAGTTCGCTGCTGGCGCTGTAGTATTCCTCTCCTTTGATGATCGAGACATTGTAGAGGAAGCAGAAGTAGACCACCAGCAGGATAAGCAGCAGGATACCCATGACCAGGACGCGCTGTTTGGAGATCAATTGATTCATTGGAAATTCCTTTCGCGGATCGCTATTCGATCCACCGGGCCGGCGGGAAATAGACCAGCGCGGCGACGGGCAGAGACCAGAGCGTCTGCAGGATCGCCGTCCAGATTGCGGGAAAAGTGCCGGCGCTCTTCACAGTGATGATCAGGGTCTGCGTCAGCGCGGTGAGCAGCAGGGCCGCGAGAGCCAGCAGCATAAAACCCATAAAACGCCGGTTGACGAAAAACTGCGCAAGGATACCCACGCCGAAGGCGATGAGCGGGAAAAGCACCGTATAGGTGACGATCGTGCCGGGCGTGAACATGTCGGTAAAAATTCCCATGACCAGCGCGAACACAACGCCCGGGATCGCGCCCTCGAACATCGCCACGGCCGCCACGGCCGCAGGCGGGATGAAAGCGCAGACGCCCGCCGGACGGATCTGCGTGAGCACCATGTCCTGCAGGACGAGCACCAGCAGCAGGTACACGCCGTACCACAGCACGCGCCGCAGACGCCGGGGCGTGAAATAATCCTTGAACAGGTCTTTTTTTATCAGACGGTCAAACACGTTATTCCACCACTTCAAAGTCCTTGATGATGAAAACCTGTACCAGCGAGTCGAACACGACCTGCGGCTCGACCACGCCGTATTCGATCTGCCCGCCGGCCTCGGTCTGCACGGCGACGATCTTGCCGATGACCAGACCCTGCGGGAAAGCGCCGCCGTTGCCGGAGGTCAGCACCTCGTCGCCGACGTAGATGTGCGCGCCGTCGGCCAGGAAGGTCAGCTTGGCCTGCTTGTTTTTCATAAACGAATACTCGCCCATGACGATGCCGGAGGTGCCCGTGTCGCCGACAAAGGCGCCCACGCTCATATCGACGTCGATGAGCGTCGAAACGGTCGCCCAGGTCTCGCCCAGCTCGGTCACCTGACCGACCACGGCGCCGTACTCGGTCACGACCGGGTCGCCCAGTTCAATGCCGGAGCTCGCGCCCTTGGAGATCGTGAAGCTGTGCGCCCAGTTCGACGAGGACCAGAGCACCACCTTGCAGGACTCAAAGACGTAGTCGGAGTGCTTTTCCCGCAGATTGAGCAGCCGGCGCAGGCGGAGATTTTCCTCCGAAGCGGCGATGCCGTCGCGCGCGGACTGCTGTGCGTCGGCAAGCTGGCTGCGGAGAGACTCGTTCTCGGCAAGGAGGCTGTCATACTTGTAGAGATAGCCGTAGATCGTGTCGAACCAGTTGACCGCGGAGCTTACGACCTTCTGGACCGGAGAGATCAGAACGCCGGAAATGTTGTGCACGACGCCGATCTGCCCGCCGCGCGCGGCGGTGGAGAGCGCGATGATCAGCGCGACCGAGGCCACGATCACCCCGACGCGCACGCCGTATTTTTTGATATATTCTTTCAAAGAAGCTCAACTCCTTGTTCCTTGAGCATTTCCCCGAGCATGCACAGGGGCAGACCCATGACGTTGAAAAAGTCTCCGTCGATCCGCTCGACAAAAAGAGCGGCCTTGCCCTGCGCGCCGTAGGCGCCGGCCTTGTCCATCGGCTCGCCGGTGGCGATATAGCGCGCGATCTCCCCGTCGGAGAGCGCCCGGAAGGTGACGCAAGAGCGGTCGGCGCGGCAAAGGCTGCGCCCGTTTCGGATTACACACACGCCGGTATAGACCTCGTGCGTGCTTCCGGAGAGCGCGCGCAGCATATCCGCGGCCTCTTCGGCGCTGTGCGGCTTGCCGTAGACGCTTCCCGCGTGTACGACGATCGTGTCCGCGGCGATCACCACGTCGTCTGCCTCCGCGTCCGCGGCGATCTCGCGGGCTTTTCCCTCCGCGAGCGTCGTGCAGAGCAGCGGCGGCGGGAGAGAGAGATCGGCTTTTTCCTCTCCGGCGGCGGGGCGGACGATCAGATCCGTCACGCCGAGCATTTCCATCAGCTCTCTCCGCCGCGGAGAGGCTGAGGCCAAAATGAATCGCATGTGTTCTTCCCTTTGATCAGTCTACGCCGCGGTAGTACAGCCCGCGGGTGAGCACGTTGGGACGGTAATCCGACAGACCGAGACATCCTTTGGCGACCTCGACGCACTCCCGCGCGCTCTCGGTCGTGAACATCAGGCGGGAGCCCCAGACGCCGGCGGCCTCCAGGTCGGCCCCGCGGTCGGCCAGATACAGCTTATGGGCGTTGAGGATCACATTGCGGCAGCCGAAGTCCTTGACGACGTGGAAGACGTTGCCCGTACGGTCGGCCATCTGGGCCGGAGCGGCGCAGGCGCAGCGCCCGGCGCTGTGACGGATCACGCACTGATCGGAGACCATGAGCGGCAGACGGCCGTAGGTGATGATCTCCAGATCGAGGACCTTGCGCAGATCGCGGATCTGTGCCAGCCGCAGCTCAAACGAGGCGGTGGCGGAGAGAAATCCGGCGTCACGCAGGACGGAAAGCGTGCGGGAATTGAAAGCGTTGAGCCCAAAATCACCGCGCAGCGACATGCCTGCGCGCCGGGCGAGAGCAATATGGCCGAGGTTGCCGACGAGCGCCTCGTTTACGCCGTTTCCGGCGAGATATTCAAGCGCGGCGGCAACGTCGGGCAGCTGGTCGTCCGTGATGACGCGGGGCAGCACGGCGACGAGCTTCGTTCCGCTCTCGGCGAACTTCCGTGCGGGCGAAAAATCACCGATGAACTCCATGGCCGGGATATAGAGATAGTCCGGCCGGAGCTCGCACAGCTCATCCGTGAGCTGGTCGGCCTTTCGAATCTGGAAAATGGTGCACGGCGCGCCCGTGTGCTGCCGCGCCTCCGGCAGCGCCGGGACGGACAGGCTCCGCCGAACGGGGGGCTTGGCGCGCTCTTCGGAAATCTGAGAGATGAGACGGCGGCGAAGATCGTTGATCTCGGAGGTGGGGATAAAAAGGAAGGGCTCGACCTTCGCACGGTTCTCCACACAGTGATAGGGCGTGCCGCCCGTTTTGAACATCTGGTCGACGATGAAGGTCTCCGTCAGGCCCTGGCGGCGGGCTTCCTCCGGAATCGGGCCGGAGGCGACGGCACGGTTGCCGTCGTCGTCAAAGGCGATGGCCCGGATGGGCTGGCCCTTTTCGCACAGCGTGTAAAAGTGCAGGCCCACGCGGCGCAGCTCGCCCTCGGAATAGGCCTTGCGGGCGGCGGTGAAGAGCTTTTCGCTCTCACGATCATCTGCCTCCCCGCGCACGCCGAACATATCCTTCTTGTCGCCGTTGTAATAGCCCTGGGTAAAACCGTCGCGGGAGAAGGCCGTCTCAAGCGTCCGCAGCTCGTCCGCCGTGGGAGCGCGGCGGTCGTGCAGCACCTTGGCATAGACGCCCGTGACGACGGCTGTATACTCCGGCCGCTTCATGCGACCTTCGATCTTGAGACAGGCCACGCCTGCGTCCTCAAGCTCGCTGAGTTTTTCAACAAGGCAGTTGTCCTTGAGCGAGAGGGGATAATCGTCCATCCGCCCGCCGAGGGAATAGGCCATGCGGCAGGGCTGGGCGCACATGCCGCGGTTGCCGCTCCTCCGGCCGATCAGCGCGGACATATAGCACTGCCCGCTGTGGCAGAAGCACAGCGCTCCGTGGACGAAGACCTCCGTCTCGATGGGCGCGTTGGCGGTGATGAAGCGGATCTGCTCGATGGACAGCTCGCGCGCGAGCACAGCGCGCGTCAAGCCCATGTCCGCAGCGGCCTTGACGCCGTCAAGGTTATGGATGCTCATCTGCGTGCTGGCGTGCAGAGGCATGTCCGGCAGCGCGGCGCGCAGCGCGCGCACGAGGCCGAGATCCTGTACGATCAGTCCGTCCGCGCCGAGAGAGGAGGCGAGCCTGGCCTGCTCGACGGCGGCCTCGGTCTCGCGGTCGTCCACGAGCGTGTTGAGCGTGACATACACCTTGCAGCCGCGGATGCGGCAGTATCGCACGGCCTTTTCAAACTCTTCTTCTGTGAAGTTTTTGGCTCCGCGGCGGGCGTTGAAATTGCCCATGCCGAGATAGACCGCGTCGGCGCCGTTCTGGACGGCGGCGATAACGGCTTCCGGCGAGCCGGCGGGGGAGAGCAGTTCTGCCATGACGGATCTCCTTTTGGGAGCGTTTTTTCGACGGGTGTTTTCCGCTTATGCGGGGCCCGGTCATAAAAATACAGAATATATTATAACACAAGCCCCCTCTTGCGACAAGGCTTATTTCATGATATATTATTCTCACAGGCGCGGGGGAGCGTCCCCCGCCCGAGGGAAATCATACGGAACGGAGAGAGAGGCTATGGCGGAGAAAAAGACAGACATGCTCATCGGCGCCGCCCTCGCGGACAAGCTGATCGCCGCCCACGACGGCGACATGGCGCTTTATTGCCTCTATGCCGCCCGCCACCCGGACGAGGACGACGAGACGGCCGCCGCGGTCCTGTGCCGCACACGCGCCGAGATCGCCGCGGCACGCGAGAAGCTCGGGCGCATCCTGCGCGGCGAAGCGCAGAGCGGCGAGGTGAAAGCCCTCTATCCGGAGGACGGTCAGATCCAGTACGAAAAAGAAGAACTCACCCGGACTGCCGAACGGGAAAAAGACTTTGCCGCGCTGTGCGACGAGCTGGCGCACATCCTCGGCGCGATCCCCTCGCAGGCCTATCTCAACGCCCTGATGGACGCGTATGACCACCTCGGCATGCCGGCGGAGGTCATCATGCAGCTGCTCCACTACTGCGACGAGGAGGCCCGGCGGCGCTGGGGCTCAAGCCGCCGTCCTTCCGTGAGGTTCATCTCGGAGGAGGCCTATGCCTGGGCCAGACAGGAGATCATGACGCTGGAGCTGGCGGAGAAGTACATCGCCCGGCGCGAAAAGCTGCGCGAGGACAAAAACCGTGTGGCTGCGATGCTCGGCATCCGCGGAAGAGAACTCAGCCCGACAGAGACAAAATACATCGAGACCTGGCTGGAGATGGGCTTCACCGACGACGCGCTCGCCGCGGCGCTTGACCGCACGCTGACGAATATCGGCGCGCTCAAATGGCCGTACATGAACGGCATCCTGCGCAAATGGCACGCCGCCGGCCTGCACGACACCGACGCGATCGAGGAGGCCGAGGGCAGACCGAGGAACGCGCCCAGGAGCGGACACGGTGATCCGCTCGATCCGGTCGATATTGTAAAATTCATGGGAGACAAGGCATGAGCTACGACGGAAAGCTGCTCGCCCGCGCAAGGGACGAACTGGACCGCATCAGAGAGAAAAACGCCGCGGAGAGAACGCGGCGCATGACCGAGGCCTACGCCTTGAGACCGGAGCTGCGCCTGTGTGACGACAGGATGCGCGAACAGATGACGGAGCTTGTCCGGCTGACGCTCTCGGGCGGAGAGGACGCTGCGGCGAAGATCGAGGCCCTGCGGGAGGAAAACCTCGCCCTGCAGCGGCGCCGGGGCGAGCTGCTGGCCCAGCTCGGCCACACCTCCGACTGGCTCGATGAGATCGTCTCCTGCGAGAAGTGCCGTGACAGCGGCATCTACCGCGGCGGCGTCTGCGACTGCCTCCAGCGGCTCTACAACGCCGAGCTCACGCGCGACGTGGGCGTGCTGCTCAAAAACGGGGACGAGAGCTTCGAAAAATTCAATCTCACGCTTTATGACGACAGGCCGCTTCCCGGAGGCTCGGTCTCTCCGCGTGAGACAATGAAAAAAGTCCTCTCCTCCGCGAAGGACTTTGCTGATAGTTTTTCCGTCGGGGCGGGCAGCCTGCTCTTCCAGGGCGGAACCGGCCTGGGCAAGACCTTTCTTTCGGCCTGCATTGCGCGGGAAGTGGCAGAGAAGGGCTTTTCGGTGTGTTACGACACGGCCGCCTCCGTCGTCGGCAGCTTCGAGGCACAGAAATTCAGCCGTGACGAAAGCGCCGACGCGCGCGTGAAGAGGATGCTCTCCTGCGATTTGATGATCCTTGACGATCTCGGCACCGAGATGCCCACGCCGATGGCGGAGAGCGCGCTCTACACGCTGATCAACACGAGACTGGTCGAGGGCAGGAGCACAATCATCAGCACGAACCTGTCCTTCGGCGAGATGGAGAAACGGTACAGCGGCCAGGTCTGCTCGCGCATCCGCGGTGAGTACCGGCTGTTGCCCTTCATCGGCCGGGACATCCGGCAGATCAAACGTTGAAAGGAAGCGCTTGAAAACTATGCAGCATGAGATCACGAAAGCCATCCCCCTGCTGAACGGCAGCGGCGATCTGACCGAGCCGGGCTATGCCAAAAGCCTGCTGCCCGTCTACCGCCGCTCGGATATCCGCGCAAGCGCGCTGCGCATCAAGGAGTGGGACTATTACCTCATCAGCAACGGCCGCTATGCGCTGGCGCTGACGATCGCCGACAACGGATATATGGGCATGGACTCGGTGTCGATCATCGAGCTGGAAGAAAAGTGGGAGATCACGACGAGTCCGATGAGTTTTCTCACGCTCGGCAAGGTGGGTCTCCCGGAGAACTCCGGCAGCGGCGTGAGCGAGCACGAGGGAAAGGATCACAGGCTGTGCTTCACCGTGCTCGGCGGCGGCCGGCGCCTCCTCACGGCCCACATGGAGCACTTCGGCGACAAGGGCGCGCTCGAGGCTTACGTCGAGCTCTCCGACGAGCCGGAAGAGAGCATGGTCATCTGCACGCCCTTCGACAAGCCCGGCCACTTCTACTATAACCAGAAAATCAACTGTCAGCGCGCCAAGGGCTGGTTTTCCTACGGCGGGCGGACCTGGAGCTTCGATCCCGCCGACAGCTTTGCGGTGCTCGACTGGGGCCGCGGCGTCTGGACCTATCACAACACCTGGTACTGGGGCTCGGCCTCGTATCTGGCCGACGGCGTTCCCTTCGGCTGGAACATCGGCTACGGCTTCGGCGACACCTCCGCCGCGAGCGAGAACATGCTCTTCTATGACGGCAAGGCCCACAAGCTCAGTCAGGTGCGCTTCCATATCCCCGGCGGGGAAAAGGATTTTCTCTCCCCCTGGAAGTTCTCTTCCGACGACGGACGCTTTGAGATGGACTTCGTTCCGGTCCTCGACCGCGCCTCCTGTACGGACCTGAAGCTGATCAAGTCCGACCAGCACCAGGTCTTTGGCAGATTTTCCGGAAAAGCCGTGCTGGACGACGGCAGGGTCATCGAGGTCAAAGACTTCCCCGGCTTCGCCGAAAAAGTGGAAAACAAGTGGTAAAATATTAAGAAGCGGGGCGCCGGAAAAAACGGCGCTCCGCTTCTTCTGCTTCAGGAGACGATGATATCGGGCGGCTCCTCCTCGCTCTGCGTCGTGTCGTCGATGACGATCACGTCGGGCTGCTCGTTCGCCTCGGCGGGCGTGGGTTCCGGAGCGGGCTCGGGCGTGGGCTCCGGAGGAAGCTCCGGCGTGGGCTCCGGAACCGGCTGGGGCTTCAACCAGGGATAGGCGGCATAGATGTCCGCGTCCGACCAGTACCAGGGATTGTTGCGGTCCGGATCGGTGGGATCCCAGCCGCGGCGAAGCTCGTTGTCGGAGATCTGCGGCGCGCTGGGTTTGCCGAGCGGGCCGGGATCCTCGTCGCAGTAGAATTCCACGGCGTAGATGTTGTAATAGTTTTCGTAAATCCACTTTGCGTCCTTCACCTGCAGCCGCACGCAGCCGGCAGAGGCGCTGGTGCCGAGCTTGTCATACTCCCAGTATTCCAGCGAGGAGTTGTCCCACTTTACCTGATACGGCACGGAGTGGAAGAGGATATCGTCGTCAATTTCGGTGACGTAATAGCCGTAGACGTCGTAGAACAGATCCTGCCACAGCAGCCGCCAGCCGAGACGGAAAACTCCCTCGCGCGGCGTGGCGGCGCCGGTGGAGCAGACCATGGCCATAAAGGGCAGATCATACTCGCCGCTGTCGCTGCGGGTGTAGACCGTAACGGTGTTGGCGGTCACGTTGATCTTGATGTAGTAGAGGTAATTGTCCTTGTCGAGCCAGGGAAAGGTTTCCTCCGCAAGCTCTGTGATGAGCGGCGTGGGCTCGGGCGTGGGCTCCGGGGTCGGTTCGGGCGTCGGCTCGGGCGTCGGTACCGGGGTGGGCGCGGGCGTCGGCTTCGGCGTGGGCGCGGGCGTCGGTACCGGGGTGGGCTCGGGCGTGGGCTCCGGCGGCATCAGGCGCGCGGCAAGAGCCTCGGTCGCATCTGCGATCGAGAAAGAGGACTGCGCCGCTCCCGCGTAGGCCGCGAAGCAGATAAGCAGGATCAGGGTCAGAGCAAACAGGCGTTTCATCGCATCGCTCTCCGTCAGAAAAAGAGTAAAACAGGCAGGGGCTTACTACGCAGCGTCGGCATATGTCCCCTCGTAGCCCAGCGTCTCGCCGATGAGCTCGGCGATCGAGGCCATGAAGCCCTCGGCAAAGGGACTGTCCAGACCGCCGTTCGTGAGCGTGTCCATAAAGGTGTCGTAGTCGCGCGGGAGGATCTCAAAGTACTTCGCCAGTCCCTGACCCTCCTGCTGCATCTCCAGCTTATAGATCTGCATGGCGGCCGAGAGAGAAACGGGATAGGAGATCACATAGAAGGGATACTCAAAAAAGTGCGTGATGTCCATCCAGTAATACTGGTAGTATTCTTCAAAGCCGGCCGGGCAGAAGCCGAAATCCTTGGCCGACTGCAGCGCCAGCTCATTGAGCTTTTCCGCCGTCAGCGCGTCGGGACCCATCGCGTGGGCGCGGTGCTCGAAGTCCGCAAAAGCGGACTGCTGAATAAAGGTGTCGAGCGCGTCGATCATCTTGCCGTCTCGCAGCGCGCGGACCTCACGCTCGGCGAGCACGCCGTCCATGTGAGAGAGGGAGAGAAATTCCAGCGCCTGGGAGAAAATCTCGGCAACGTCGATGGTCTCATTCGCGTCGAAGTTGACGTAGGAGTCGGTATAGTGGCCAAACTCGTGCACGAAGGTAACCAGATCCTCGCTCGTGCCCCTCGGATTGAGAAAGATAAAAGGCGCGTCGTAGTCGCTCAGATAGGTCTGGAAGGAGGTGTCGGCCTTGTAGACGCTCGGCTCGATGTCATAGAGACCGTAGCGGCTCATAAAGGAGAAAGCGTCGGGACATTCATGCCCGATGTTGTTCGCAACCGTCTGCAGGCCGGAGTAAAGCGCCTCGGGAGAGAGAGAGGCGTAATTCGTGCCGTAGGTGAGGCCGTTGTCATTCGCCCAGGTATAGAGCGGGACCAGCCGGGTCTTCACCTCGCTGACAAAGACGGCGCCGTCCTCCGGGGTATAGTCGCGGTCGAAGCAGAAGACGTATTCCATTTCCTCACAGGAGGAGAAGCCCATCTTTTCGGCCATTTCGGTGCGTACGCGCATGAGATCGATATAGACCTCCGCCAGGGGGGCGTTGTATTTTTCATAGTAGCTCTTCAGCACGGCGAGATAGCGGTAGTAGCCCGCCAGATCCTCCGCCGCGCCGAGCTCTTCGATCAGCTCGTTGAAGCTTCGCTCCTCTCCGTCGTACAGGACGGTAGGCTCCGCCAGGATCTCGCGGTAGCGGCTGATGAGCTCGCTCTCGCGCTGCATGAGTGCGACGGTCTCGTCGGTGTAGTAGGAATCGTTCGGGTCGGCGTATTCCTCACAGAAGCCCGCCCAGAAATAGTCGTCCTCGAGCTTTTGACCGAGAGACGAGCCGGCGCAGGCGTAGTACATCCGGTCGAAAAGACGGCTGACCTCTGCGCTTTCCGTGCTGATCCACTCATACTCCGCGGCGTAGTATTCGTCGCGCAGATCTTTGCAGTTGTATATGTTGGCCAGCGAGTACATCGTGGAGAAATGATCGTAGTCGTCCATACAGACGTCCAGCAGGTCCTCCACCGCCTTGAGCTTTTGCCCTTCGTCGAGCGCCTGCTCCACGGCTGCGACGTCCGCGGCAAGCTTTTCCGTGTCGGGACGCTCGTAGTGCATGTCGCTGAACATCACGCCGTCGGGATTGTGCTCGAGCGAGGCGCGATCCGTGATCGAGGAGATCAGATCCTCAAAGGAGCCGGAGAGATTGCCCTCCGAGCCGCCGATCCCCGGCAGAGAGCAGCCGCCGAGCATGACAAGCGCGAGTACAAGCGCCAGGATTGACAGAGCTCTTTTTTTCATTCCGATCCTCCGGATAAATAATAATTTGATTTATTCTAACACAATTCGACCGCGAAGAAAAGAGCCAAATCCGCAGACAATTCCCGCTTGGAGTACGCGTCTGGCTCCCCTGAAACAATACGGATGACAGGATGAGTATAGAAATCCGTATCGGAGGACACAGACAGGAACGAGTTTTTTTCTCACCGGACACCGCAGCCCGGACACCGATTCGATCATGGCCGCCATCTCCTGTGCCGCGCTCCGGGGATAGTTGTTTTTGATTCGGAAAACCGGGAGGACTTCGGATGAAGTCCTCCCGGTAATCATTTCGGCGAAAAGCCAGGCGAAGGGGGTTCGTTGACGCTCAGAACATCAAAAGCAAAGCGTCGTAGAGACTGGTCGTCCACATGATGAAGTTGTGCCCCGCGCCGATGGCGAGCATGCGGGCGTTGTCGCCGTCCGTCACGCGCTCGACGTTGTTGCAGATGCTCCGATAGACGTTCCGGTGCGCGATGCCGACCTGCTGCTCGTCCATCATGCCGTAGCTGGCGATGTAGCTGAGGATCGGATAGTCGCGGAATTCCTTGCTGTTGAGCGCGGTGTAGACGCGGCTGTTGTCACCGTTGGAGAAGCAGCAGAAGTTGCCGACGATGTCGAGACAGCGCGGCATGACGCAGGAATAGGTATACATCGACCCGCGGCTCAAGCCCCCGACGGCCAGATGCTCCCGTCCCGCGGCCAGCGCCTCCGGGCTTCCGTCGCCCAGATAGGTCGAAAAGTTCTCTGCAATGTAAGGAAGAACCTTTTCCCGCAGAAAGGCCTCCCCTCCGGGAGGATAGCGGAAAGTGACGTTGGAGATCCCGACGATCAGGAAAGGCTCGCAAAGCCGCTCTTCGACGATGCGGTCGTACACATGGCGGAATTCGATCTCGCCGCGATAGGTGTTTTCCGGCTCGTCGGTCCAGTCCGCGGCCTGTCCGCCGTCCCCGTGCATCAGCACGACGACATTATACCGTACGTCCTCGCTGTAATCCCAGGGAAGCCAGACCGCGATGTCGCGCAGCAGACCGTCCGCGTCGGTCAGGATCTCACGGAAATGCCGCCCCTCGTGTTCACTCGGCTCAAAAAAGCGGTCAGGAAGCTCGGCGTCATACAGAGGAGCCTTGGCGCCGCAGACGTCACAGATCCCGTCCATACCGAAGTGATGGCAGAAGGCCTCGCCGCAGACGGGACACAGAGCGGTCTCGGGATCGTGGATCTGATTGCGGCACTGCCATCCGCAGTCGAGACAGCGGTGTGACTCGTCAAAGCCCGCGCTGTGCTCACAGGCAAAGCCGCACAGCGTGCACATGCCCGTCTCGGGATCGAAGGAATGTTGGTGCGGCGTCGCCTCCGGCAGCTCCGGCTGAGCCTCGGCAGGCGCCTCCGCCGCATGCGGCAGGGCCTCGCTCACACTCTCCGCGGCAGAAGGAACGGCCGCGCCCGCCGCCCGCAGGGCGACGAGCACGACGCATATGACCAGCGCGAGCACCGTGCCGAGCAGAAGAGTCGTTTTCCTCTTCACGGCCGTACCCTATCCCTCGACCTCAATGTCCAGCCCAAGCTCCTGCGGGCGGAAGCGCGGACAGACGTTTTCGGCGACCGTGATCACCGAGGCGGCAAGCCGCGTGCCGATCTCCACGGCCTCGGGCATGCTTTTGCCGTAGGTCAGGCCGATGGCCACGCCCGCGCAGAAGGCGTCTCCCGCTCCGGTGGTGTCGCGCACGGTGACGCTGCTGGCGGGATAAACGCCGCGCAGACCGTTCTTGTCCGCGTATACCGCGCCGCGGCTGCCCATCGTGACGATCATCGAGCGAAAGTCGGCGTTCGAAAGGTTCTGCGAGAGCGTCTCGCACAGCTCCTCGGGGCTGAGCGCGGAGAAATCACTGACAAAGAGGATGCCCGCCTCCTGTACGTTGCAGACGAAGCAGTCGATATCCTGCAGGAAATCACGCCGCAGCGAGGCGATGGACATGTTGGCTACCACGGCGTAGACCTTTTTGCCGTATTGGCGCGCGTAACGGAGCACGCGCTTGACGACCTCCTTGTCGAGGTCGATCTCGATGACGATGCTGTCGGCCTGCGAGAAGATCTCGTCGCCTTTCTCGTCAAGCAGGCGCACCATCGCGTCCATGTTCGGACGCTTGGAGATCGAGCCCACGACGTCGCCGCTCTCATCGAAGACGGCCAGCCACATCCCCATACCGTCCGGCACGGAGACG
Organism: Oscillospiraceae bacterium; assembly: GCA_017449185.1. Classification (GTDB taxonomy): domain Bacteria; phylum Bacillota; class Clostridia; order Oscillospirales; family Oscillospiraceae; genus Limivicinus. The sequence continues at coordinate 2,569 of JAFSJZ010000009.1, read as the reverse complement.
ATATAATCGGTATTCACGCGGTGGTTGCGCAGCTTGCGCAGGACCTCCGCGCCTTCGGCCGTGTCGTCCACCATGCTGACAAATATGGGCCGCAGCTCGACGTTGGCGATATCCTCCGCCACGTTGCGGCCTACGCCGCCGTGCACGATCTGTACGCTGCCGGAGTTGCGTCCGCCCGGGATGTAGAGATCATCGGGAAAGCCCTTGATATCCACGAATACGTTGCCCACGACCACGATCGCCATAGCTTTTTCTCTCTTTCTGTTTTTTTCAGCCCCCTGCCCCGGGGCCGGGTGTTTTTCGGAATACCGGTATTATATGTGAACAGACCGCCCTGCGTCAATCACAGAAGCGAGTCCCAGCGCCGCAGAGCCGTGCGCCGTTTTTTCCAATCCGGGATCACGCGTGCTAGCGCGGCATAAAAATCCGGGGAGTGATCGGCGTGCAGAAAATGGCACAGTTCGTGGGCAACCACGTATTCGATGCAGTCCTCCGGCACGGCCGCGAGATGCGCGTTGAAGGTCACGACGCCGCTGCGCGGGCGGCAGTTCCCCCAGGCCGAGCGCATCGCGCGCATGCGGATCTCCGGCCGCGGCACGCCCAACGCGGCAAAGCGGGGATAGAGCGTCTCACAGTACGCCCGGCAGAGACGCTCGCTCTCGCCGCGGTACCACTTGTCCAGCGCGCGGCGGACGCTCTCGGGATCCTCCGGGGAACGCAGAGCCGCACGCAGGAAACTGCCCTCGACGCGGACGGAAGAGCGCGAAGCCTTCTCGAGGACGAGCGTGCAGCTGCGTCCGAGAAAGGGCAGCGCCGCGCCCCTCTCACAGGAGAGAGAGAGCGCTCTCTCCGCGCGTTCGAGCGCACCGAGGATGAAAGCGGCACGTCCGCGCAGAAAGCTTTCGATCACAGCCGGGGGCACCCAGCGCGGAGCGGAGACGAACACCTCGCCTCCGCGCACGCGCACATTGATATTCTTGACCCGCTTGCGTTCGAGCGTGTATTCGATTGTCCTGCCGTCAAGCACGATTCTTCTGTTCATGCGCATATTATACGCCCGCACGAAAAAAAGAACAAGAGCGGAACAAGGAGAAAAACAATGCATCAATACAGGCGCATTATTTGAAGAAAAACGGAATCATCTGCAGAAAAGAAACCAAAAAAATGAAAACGATTCGCAGTTTGCATAAAAAAGAGCGCCGCTTTTGTGTATATGTCTGAAAATGCGAAAAAAGAACCAAAAACATCAAAAATCAGTTATAATAAGAATGGCACAGCAGGGGGGAGATGAAGCCCGCCGCCGCGCCGCGTCATGTGCAAAATCATGCCGCTTTCCCGGCATATAAAAGGAACAATACAAGGAGGCATTCTCTATGGTAAGGAAATCCATGGACGGCAACGAGGCCGCCGCGTACGCAAGCTATGCCTTTACCGAAGTCGCGACGATCTACCCCATTACGCCGTCCAGTCCCATGGCCAACCACGTAGACGAGTGGGCCGCCAAGGGCAAGAAAAACCTGTTCGGCATGCCTGTCAGGCTCATGGAAATGCAGGCCGAGGCCGGCGCCTGCGCCGCCATGCAGGGCGCGCTCGAGGCCGGCGCCCTCGGCACGACCTACACCTCCGCCCAGGGCCTGATGCTGATGATCCCGCCGATGTACCGCATCGCGGGTCTGCTGCTGCCGGCGGTCATGCATGTGGCCGCGCGTTCCGTTGCCACGGCGGCGGTCTCGATCTTCGGCGACCATCAGGACGTGATGGCCTGCCGTCAGATCGGTTGGGCTCAGCTGGCTTCCTCCAGCGTGCAGGAGTGCATGGATCTCGGCGCGGTGGCCCACCTCGCGGCCATCAAGGGCCACGTTCCCGTGCAGCACTTTTTCGACGGCTTCCGTACCAGCCACGAGATCCAGAAGATCGAGGTGCTGGACTATGAGGATCTCGGCAAGATGCTTGACTGGGACGAGCTGAAGAAGTTCCGCGACCGCGCGCTGAACCCCGAGCACCCGACGATCCGCAACAGCGGCGAGAACGATGATATCTTCTTCCAGCACAAGGAAGCGGCCAACCCCACTTACGACGCCTTCCCCGCCGTCGTCGAGGAGTATATGGACAAGATGTCCGCGCTGACCGGGCGCGACTACAAGCTCTTCAACTACTTCGGCGCTCCCGACGCCGAGCGCGTCATCGTGGCGATGGGCTCCGTCTGCCAGTGCGCGCAGGAGACCGTGAACTACCTCTGCGAGCGCGGCGAGAAGGTCGGCCTGATCCAGGTCCGCCTCTACCGTCCCTTCTCGCTCAAGCATTTCCTCTCCGCCATCCCGGCGAGCTGCAAGGTCCTCACTGCGCTCGACCGCACGAAAGAGCCCGGCTCCCTCGGCGAGCCGCTGTATGAGGACGTCAGCGCCGCGCTGCTCGAGGCGGGACTTGACGTCAAGCTGCTCGGCGGCCGTTACGGCCTCTCCTCCAAGGACACCACGCCCGCGCAGATCAAGGCCGTGTTCGACAACATGAAGGCCGAGCAGAAGAACCACTTCACCGTCGGCATCAACGACGATGTGACGCATCAATC
>JAFSJZ010000008.1 GCA_017449185.1 Oscillospiraceae bacterium | reverse complement strand
CTGCTCGGCCAACACCGACATGAACGGCGAGAACACGGCCATCTTCTTCGGCCTGTCCGGCACGGGCAAGACCACCCTGTCCACCGACCCGAAGCGCCTGCTCATCGGCGACGACGAGCACGGCTGGGACGACGAGGGCGTGATCAACTTCGTGTGCGGCTTCTACGCCAAGGTCATTAACATCTACCAGGACTCCGAGCCCGACATCTACAACGCCATCCACCGCGACGCGCTGCTGGAGAACGTGACCGTCGATGAAAACGGCAAGATCGACTTTGCCGACAAGAGCGTGACCGAGAACACCCGCGTGAGCTATCCGATCGAGCACATCGAGAAGATCGTCAAGCGCGTGCGTCCGATCTCCTCCGGCCCCGCGGCCAAGAACGTGATCTTCCTCTCGGCCGACGCTTTCGGCGTGCTGCCTCCCGTGTCGATCCTCACGCCCGAGCAGACGCAGTATTACTTCCTCTCCGGCTTCACCGCCAAGCTCGCGGGCACCGAGCGCGGCATCACCGAGCCCACGCCCACCTTCTCCGCCTGCTTCGGCCAGGCCTTCCTCGAGCTGCATCCCACCAAGTACGCCGAGGAGCTGGTCAAACGCATGGAGATGAGCGGCGCCAAGGCCTATCTCGTCAATACGGGCTGGAACGGCAGCGGCAAGCGCATCTCGATCAAGGACACCCGCGGCATCATCGACGCGATCCTCGACGGCTCGATCAAAACCGCGCCCACCAAGAAGATCCCCTACTTTGACTTTGAAGTGCCGACCGAGCTGCCCGGCGTCGATCCGAAGATCCTCGACCCGCGCGATACCTACGCCGACCCCGCTGTCTGGGAGGAGAAGGCCAAAGACCTCGCCGGCAGGTTCATCAAGAACTTTGCCAAGTACGAGAGCAACGAAGCGGGCAAGGCCCTTGTGGCCGCCGGCCCGAAGCTCGACTGATCGATTGCAGAAGCAGACAAAAAAACTCCGGCAGCTTTCGCTGCCGGAGTTTTTTTGACCGTTTTACCAGACAAACGGGATCAGGCGGTATTTGACGCGTTCCATGTACTCTTGATAGCCCGGGAGTTCTTCTTCCAGCAGTCTCTCCTCGTTTTTGATGCGTCTGACGATCAGCGGCAGATAGAAAAGCATGGCAAGGAAGGAGAAAATCGAATTCAGAACGAAGGGCATGGAGAGGAACAGCAGCACCGAAGCGGCGTACATCGGGTGGCGCACGATGCCGTAAAGCCCGCTGTCGACCACACGCTGTCCCTCCTGCACCTCGACCGTGCGGGAGAGCCAGGCGTTTTCGCGCAGCACCTCGCCCCACATCAGATAGGCCAGAAGGAACAGCACGCTCGCAGCCCAGACGATCCAGTTCGGCAGGCTGAGCCAGCCAAAGCGGAAGTTGAGCCCGGCGAGGATGAACGCCGCGATAAACATATTGGCGCTGCCCCGGATGACCTCCTTCTGCTCCTCGTCCCGCTCTTTGGCATGCAGGCGCTTTTCCAGCAGCGCCGGATCGTGGCGCATCATCACCAGCCCCGCGAAGAACATCGGGATGAAGAGCAGCCCCATCAGCAGCCAGCCGTTCGGAAAACGCAGCGTGCCGGCGGGAATGAAGATCAGCGCCCCCAGCACAACGACGCCGAGCAGATACTTGAGCAGCGCCTGGAAAAACAGTTTCTTTGTCATCGTTTCCTTTTTTCCTTTCATTCCACGGATTTGAGTGACTCGGCCATGTCCACGGCCGCAAGATGACGGTGCATCGCCGCGTTCGTCAGCAGCGTGAAAAGCATCGTGGCGGCGAAGGCCAGGCAATAGCTCAGGGCCGTGACGCGCACGTCGAAGCTCATATACTCCACCACGAGCGCGCGGATGATGATCAGATGAAGCCCCTTGCCAAGCAGCAGCCCGAAGGCCGCGCCTAGGACGGAGAGGAGCACGTTCTCGCGCAGCACATAGGCCGCCGTTTCCTTGCGGTAGAAGCCCAGGACCTTGACCGTGGCGATCTCGCGTACGCGCTCCATGATGTTGATATTTGTCAGGTTGTAGAGCGTGATGAAGGCCAGCGCGCCCGAGCAGGCCACGACCAGCGCGATGAGCACGTCCATGCTGCGCATGGAGTTCTCCATCGTCTCGCGCTCCTGCTGCGTCAGACTGACATAGCTCACGCCCTCGCAGGTGCGCAGCGCGGCGCCGAGCGCGGCGGGATCCGTCCCTTCGGCGCAGTGCAGCAGCGCCGTGTTGGCTTCCGCACCGGGCAGCGAGCCGAGATCAATGAACACAAAGTGCCGCAGATAGTTGTCGCACACCCCCGTGACGCGCACGGAGAGCTCTTCGCCCGCGTCGGTCGTAAGCGTAAAACTGTCCCCCGCCTGAAGCGACATCGTTTCCGCTATTTTTTTTGTGATGACTGCCTCGCCCTTTCCGGGGAAGGGCAGCTCCACAGCGCCGTCATGCAGGCTGATGAGCCCTTCGAGCGCGCCGGGAGAGGCGGCGATCATGTTCGTGCTTTTTTCTTTTCCTTCCGCTTTGAGCGTCACGCTCTCCCGCCGCGTCAGCGCCCAGGCATCGCAGTTCTCTTTCCAGAGTGAAACAGCCTCGCCGCCGGGCAGAAAGACTTCCTCATCAAGCTTGACCTCAAGGTCGTAGAGCATGATCTCGTCATACTGATAGCTGCTGATGTGGGCGATGGAGTCCCGCGCGCCGAGACCGGCGACCAGCAGCGCCGTGCAGCCGCCGATGCCGAGCAGCAGCATCGCCACGCGCACCGGAAAGCGGAAGGCGTTGCGCAGACTGAGTTTTGTCAGGAAGGGCAGCGGCCTCCACAGCGGCGTGATGCGCTCGAGCAGGATGCGGCGGCCGTTCTTCGGCGCCTTGGGGCGGATCAGCTCGGCCGGGCGTTCGCGGAGCTCGCGGCGGCAGACGAGGAAGGTCACCAAAAGCGAGCCGGGCACCGTGACGAGCAGACAGAGCGACCACATCAGCGGGCTGAAATAGAAGTCCAAGTGCGCGTAGTCATAGATGATCCGATAGGCAAACCAGACGAAATACGGGATGAGCAGCGTTCCGATGAAATAGCCCGCCACACAGCCGAGCAGGGAGGCCGAGGCGGCGTAGAGCAGATATTTGCTCATCGTCACGGCCGTGGAATACCCCAGGGCCTTCATCGTGCCGATGATCGTGCGCTCCTCGCCGACCATGCGCGTCATCGTCGTGATGCAAACCAGCGCCGCGACGAGCACGAAAAAGATCGGGAACACATCGGAGAGCGCGTCGACGATGCGCGTGTCGTTGTCAAAGGTCAGATAGCCCGGGTTACTCTCACGGTCGAGCGTATAGAGCTCAAGCTTAAGCTGCTCGTCCGCCTCTTCGGCCGCGTCGCGCAGCGCGGCCTCGGCGTCTTTAAGTTCCGCCTCGGCCTCGGCGAAGGCCTCCTCGGCCTCGCGTCTGCCGTTTTCGTACTCGATCCGGCCCTCTTCGAGTTCGACGGCGGCTTCGTCCAGCTTTTGCTGTCCGTCCTCGAGCTCCTGCAGGTATGTCGGGTAAGCGGCCTCGGCGGCGGCGATCTGACGAGCGGCGTCTTCAAGCTGCGCGTAGCCGTCGTCAAGCTGGCTCTGGCCCGCTTCAAGCTGAGCGCGGGCGGCTGCGAGCTGCTCTCTGCCGGAGGCGATCTCTGCCTCCTGTGCGGAGAAGCTCGCCTCAACGGAGGCGTATTCCGCCTGCGCCGCGTTCAGCTCGGCGATCTTCTCCTGCAGGCGGGACTGCAGCGTGGGAAGAAGCAGCTCGCCGCCGGGGGCATTCTCCGCCGCGGCAATGGAGCTGCGCAGCAGCGAGATCTCCCCTGTCGCGGAGGCGATGCGCTCGGCAGACGGCGCCAGGGAGAGCGCCTTGTAGGCCTCCAGCTGCGCCGCGCCCATCGCGAGTTCTTCCTCGCCCGCCTCGAGCTCGGCGCGGCCGGCCTCCAGCTCGGCCTGCTTCTCGTCGAGCAGCGCGCGGTTTTCTTCGATCTGCTGCCGCGCGGCCGGGAGCTGCGCCATGCCCGCCTCGAGCCGGGCGCGGCCGTCGTCAAGCTCGGTCTGTCTGCGTGCGAGCTCCTCCGCGCCGTCGTCGAGCTTTTTCTGTGCCTCGTCAAGCTCGGCTTCTGTCTCGGCGCGCTTGTCGCGGTACTCCTGCCAGCCCTCGTCAAGCTCACGGCGGCCGTCGGCGAGCTTTTCATCCGCTTCCTCGCGCAGCTCGCGCCGGCGCAGGGTCCCGAGGCTGTTCTGAAGGCTCCTGACCTGCCCCTCGAGCCGGGCGCGCGCGGCGTCGTATTCCTCGGAATAGATCTCGCCGGGCAGATCGCACCAGAGCAGGAGCTCGTGATAGGCCTCGCTGTCGAAGGACTGGGGCAGCAGCAGCACGAAGCCCTCGATCCTTCCGGAGCCGAGGGTGGTGTCGCCGCGCTCGCTGCTGATGTAGCGGGGGGAACGCGCAAGGCCCACGATCGTATAGCTTCCCTGCGGGAACATCGCGCGCGTGTCCTCATCGTTGTCTTCTCCCAGAGACAAGCTCGTGCCGATATCCGATTCGGAAAAGATGCGGTTGTCGCCCAGGCACTCCCAGGCGGCGCGGGGCATGCGCCCGGCCGTGAGCTCTGGGATATCCACATGCTCGGTGATGCTCATCAGACGGCAGACCGTCCGTTTTCCCTCGTGCTCGATGTAGGCGTCGGCAAAATAGGCGCCCTCCGCCGCGGAGACGCCGTCTATCTGTTCAAAGGCAGCACGGTCGCCCTCGGCAAAACCGAGGGTAGAGAGCAGTTGAAAGTCATGAAAATGCTGCCGGCGCAGATAGTCGTCCGCCGTGCGGTGCATCGCCGGAAACGAGCTTTTCAGCCCTGCGAAGAAGCCGACGCCCAGCGCGACGATCCCCAGAATGGCGAGATAACGTCCCAGGCTGCGCCGGATGCTCCGCAGGAGCATGTTGAGGGTGCAGCGATTCATTCAGTTCACCATTCCAGTTCCTCGACCGGCGTCACGACACTCTGCCGTTCTTCGGAGAGGATGCTGCCGCTCTTGACGCGGATGACCCGGTCCGCCATGGCGCAGAGCGCCTTGTTGTGCGTGATGATGATGACGGTCATGCCCTTTTTCCGGCAGCTGTCCTGCAGCAGCTTCAGGATGGCCTTGCCCGTCTGATAGTCCAGCGCGCCCGTCGGCTCGTCGCAGAGGAGAAGCTTGGGGTTTTTCGCCAGCGCGCGGGCGATCGCTACACGCTGCTGTTCGCCGCCGGAGAGCTGGGAGGGAAAGTTCCCCGCCCGGTCCTTCAATCCCACCTGCGCGAGCACCTCCGCGGCGTCCGTCGGCTCGCGGCCGAGACGGGCGGCGAGCTCTACGTTTTCGAGCGCGGTGAGATTCGGAATGAGATTGTAGAACTGGAACACAAAGCCCACGTCGCAGCGGCGGTATTCCGTCAGGCGCCGCTCGTCATAGGCGGAGACCTCCTCGCCGTCGACCGTGATCGTCCCCTCGGTGAGGCAGTCCATGCCGCCGAGAATGTTCAGCAGCGTGGTCTTGCCCGCGCCGGATTCGCCCACGATGACGCAGATCTCTCCGCGCGCGACCGAAAAGCTGACGTCATGCAGTGCGGTCAGCTCGATCTCGCCCGTGTGGTAGACCTTCCTTACATTTTCAAAACGGATGAAATCCACGCTCATGAGGCGCTCCTTTCAGGCGGCTTGTTGGAACTCGTGTTCGGCGTAATAATCCTTCGTCCAGCGCAGCAGGATCTCCGCGGCCTGGCCGCGCAGATCGGGCGTCTCGGCGCCGAGGACGACAAGGACGATATCGTGCGTCTCGCTCCCCTGCGTGACGTTCATCGAGACCGCGACGCAGTAGCCCGCGCGGTTCGTGCTGCCGGTCTTCAGCCCCGTGACGCCGGGAAGGTTGAATACCAGCGTGTTCGTGTTGGAGGTGGAGTACTTCAGCGTTTTCATCGTGGAGTACTGCCGGGAGGTGATGGACGTGAGATTGGGGTAATGCTCCAGCAGATAGGCGCAGAGCTTGTACATGTCATAGGCGTTCATCGTGTTCTGACGCTTGGCCGTGACGGCGCCGGAGGTGTAGACCGGCAGGCCGTGGGGCGAGTAAAATTTCGCCGAAGACAGGCCGAGCTTCTTCGCGCGCTCGTTCATGCGCTCAACGAAGGCCTCGGTCGAGCCGGCGGCGTGGGCGGCGAGCGAGGCCGCGGCCTCGTTGCTCGAAGCGAGCAGCATACCGTCGATAAGCTCCTGCATGGGGATCTGCGTCCCCGCGCTCATAGAGATCATGCCGTCGGCGCTGCGGGAGATGAGGTCGGATTCCTCGGTGACGGTCACGAGGTCGGAAAAGCTCAGCTCGCCGCGCTCTTCCGCCTCGCAGAGCAGCAGATAGGTCATCAGCTTCGACAGGCTCGCGATCGGCAGCGGGCGCAGCGCGTCGCGGGCGAACAGGATCTCGCCCGTGTCCGCGTCGGCGAGCAGGATCGCGCTGACAGCGTCAAAATAGCCCTCGTCCGCAAGCACTTTCGGGTCGGGCTTGAAGGGCCGGTCGGGATAGAACACCAGGCTGTCGTCGTCCAGGCGCTCGGCCGTCAGATCCAGCATGAGCTGGACGTCCGTCAGGCTCATATACAGATCCTTGCTGCTGTCGCGGTAGTAGGTATAATAGCGGCGCTCGCCTCCGTCGACATATAGAAGGCTGCGCGTGAAATCCAGATAGACCGCGCCGCCCCGGGCGCGGGTGATGGGCGAATCCTCCGGCGCGCCCGCGGCGCGGTACCTGGTGACGGAAAAGGATTTGTCCGAGGATCTGTAGGCGAAGTGGAACTGCTTTGAAGTGCCGTTCAGCGCCTGAGAGAGATCGGAGAGCGAGAGATAGAAGTTGCCCGGATAGGAGTCCTCAAAGGCGCGCACGTGCGTGTCTTTTCCGCCGTCGACGCGGACGGAGAGATAAAAGGGATCCGGTCCGGCCGCGAGCGCGGCGCCGGAGAGCGCCGTCAGCGCGCACAGGCACAGCAGCAGCGCAAGCAGTCTACGCATGGCTCTCATATGCTTTTTCCTCTCTTTCTTATTCCTCCGCCGGCGGGAAGCTGCACGAGCACGATCGCCGCGAACATCACGGCGCAGCCGAGCGTCTCTCTCCCGGACATATGTTCCGACAGGATCAGTACGCCGCCGATCACGGCAAAGACGGCCTCGAGGCTCATCAGCAGCGAGGCCACGGCCGGATCGGTCCAGCGCTGCGCGATCATCTGCAGCGTATAGCCGACCGCGCCCGAAATGAGGCCGCAGTAGAGGATCGGCACGGCGGCCGAGACGATCTGCGCCCAGCTCGGCTTCTCGAAAAGCAGCGCCCCGACGGCGGGGAGCAACGCGGCGATCGCAAACTGGATCGCGCTGATCGCGATCGGATCGCCCCGCCCGCTGAAATGGCCGCAGCAGAGGATGTGACCGGAGAAAACCAGCGCGCAGAGGCAGACCAGCGCGTCGCCGCGCGTCAGGGCAAAGCTCTCCGTGACGCAGAGCAGGTACAGCCCCGCAGCGCCGAGCGCAGCGGCGATCCAGACGCGCGCGCCGTAGCGTTTGCGGAAAAGCGCCAGCTCCAGGAGCGGGACGAGCAGGATATACAGGGCCGTGATAAAGCCGGCTTTTCCCGCCGTGGTGGTCTGCAGCCCGGCCTGCTGCAGCATGTTGGCCGTACCGAGAAAGGCGCCGCAGCACAGCCCGCCGAGCAGCGTGTCGCGCCGTCTCGCACGCTCTCTGCCGTCTTCGGAGGCTGAAGGCGCGCGTGCGCGTTTTCTCTCCCGGATGAGGGCGGGGATCCCGACCGCGGCGGCGGAGAGCGCAAAGCGCGCCGCCCCGAAGCTGAAGGGGCCGATATGCTCCATGCCCGTGCGTTGAAAAGCGAAGGCCGTGCCCCAGATCATGGCCGTCAGCAGCAGGAGCAGGCTGCCGAGCATCCTTTTGTTTTTCATCGTTTCCCTTTCGGAGCTGAGCCGTCTGTCAGCTCGCTCACAAGCGTCGAGCCGATGATCAGCACGGCGCCGACAATGCCCGCGGCGCTCATGTCCTCGCCCAGGATAAGAGCGGAGGCGACCATGGCCACCACGGGGTCGATATAACCCAGGGCAGAGATGGTCTGCGCCTTCAGGCCGCTCATGCTGCCGAAGTACAGCGCGTAGACCACGCCCGTGTAGACCGCGCCCACGAGCAGGAGCAGCAGAGCCAGATGCGGCGTGAATACAAGGCCGGCAAAGCCGCGCGTCGCCAGAAGATACACGCCCATCACCGCCGAAGCGGCAAAGAGCTGGATGACTGTCTTGTCATAGGCGTCCACGCCCTCGACCTTTTTGTTGAGGATCGCCAGCGTCGCATAGAAGCAGGCGCCGCCGAGGGCGAAGAGCACGCCGCGCAGATCGCTCCCTCCCCCGCTGCCGCTCTCGAGCACACCGGAGACAAGCACCATGCCGAGCAGCGCGGCCGCCGCGCACAGGAGCTTTCTGCCCGTCAGCTTTTCGCGGAATACCAGCGGGGAAAGCAGCAGCAGGATCGTCGGCTGCATGTAATAGCAAAGCGTGGCCCGGGAGATGGTCGTGTAGCGGAACGACTCGAAGAGGCAGAGCCAGTTAACGGCGAGAAAGACGCCGTTGAGGAGCAGAAGAGCGAGCTTTTTCCTCTCGATCTTCTCCATGCCGCGCCGCCTGCGCAGCAGCACGTACAGCAGCAGGGACAGCGCGCCGATCAGCCCGCGGAAAAAAGCCAGCAGCGCCGAGGACAGGGGAATATACCGCCGGATCACGCCGATCGTGCCGACGATGAGCATCGCGCCGATGAACATGAGATACGAGAGCGCGCTGTTCTTTTCCGTGTCCATGCCCCTCTCCTTTCCGCGCCGCCGTTTTTTTCGGCTTCGCATGGTTTATTATTTTATTGTATCATATTCCGCTCTTTTCCGCAAGAACGGCGGCAATGCGGTGGGATACGCCGGTAAAAAAAATACCGCCCCGCGCGGACGCACGCGGGGCGGTATTGCCGTCACTGTTCAGTTATTCTCCGGCTTCATTCTCGGGAACAGTTGCTCTCCTCTTCTGGAGCATGGCCGCCGTTCTGTGCGGCACACCAGGCTTCATTCGGGCAGGTCGGACAGGCGCAGATCGAAAAATCAGGAGCCGCAGCTTCGGTCCCGCTTTCTGGCTTGTTTTCAGTCTTGGGAGCATCCTGAGGCTTCATGGTCGGGAAGAGCAGCACGTCGCGGATGGACGCTGAGTCGGTCAGCAGCATGATCAGGCGGTCGATGCCGTAGCCGATGCCGCCCGTGGGAGGCATGCCGATCTCGAGGGCGTTGAGAAAATCCTCGTCGGTGTGGTTGGCCTCGGCGTCGCCCGCGGCCGAGAGCGCGTCCTGCGCGGCGAAGCGCGCGCGCTGGTCGATGGGGTCGTTGAGCTCGCTGTAGGCGTTGCACATCTCCCAGCCGTTGATATACAGCTCGAAGCGCTCGACCTTGCTCGGATCCTCCGGCTTCTTCTTGGTCAGCGGAGAGATCTCGATGGGATGATCCATGATGAAGGTGGGCTGGATCATCTTGTCCTCGCAGTATTCGTCGAAGAACAGGTTGACAACGTCGCCCTTCTTATGCCGCGCCTCGGTCTCGATGCCGCGCGCGGCGGCGAGGGCTTTGGCCTCCTCGTCGCTGCCTACCGCGTCAAAGTCGATCCCGGTCTCGGCAAGGATGGCCTCGGTCATGGTCAGGCGGCGGAAGGGCTTCGACATGTCGATCTCGCGCTCGCCGTAGCGGATTACGGCAGAGCCGCAAACCGTCTCTGCCAGATGGCGGAACAGGGACTCGGTCAGCTCCATCATGCCGTGGTAATCGGTATAGGCCTGATAGAGCTCCATGAGCGTGAACTCCGGATTGTGCTTGGTATCGACGCCCTCGTTGCGGAACACGCGGCCGATCTCATAGACGCGCTCGAGACCGCCGACGATCAGGCGCTTGAGGTAGAGCTCGAGCGAAATGCGCAGCTTCACATCCATGTCCAGTGCGTTATAGTGCGTCTCAAAGGGGCGCGCCGCGGCGCCGCCGGCGTTGGAGACGAGCATGGGAGTCTCGACCTCGATGAAGCCGCGCGCGTCGAGAAAGCGGCGGATCTCGCTGATGATCTGCGAGCGCTTGATGAAGGTGCTGCGCACCTCGGGGTTGACGATCAGGTCGACGTAGCGCTGGCGGTAGCGCAGGTCCGTGTCGGTCAAGCCGTGGAATTTCTCCGGCAGGGGCTTGAGGGACTTGGACAGCAGCGTCAAAGACGTGACGTGGATCGTGGTCTCGCCGGTTTTGGTCCGGAAGACGAAGCCGCGGACGCCGACGATGTCGCCGATGTCCAGCTTTTTGAAGCCGGCGTAGCCCTCCTCGCCGAGGTCGTCGCGCGAGACGTAGCACTGGATCAGGCCCTCGCGGTCCTGCAGCTTGCAGAACGAAGCCTTGCCCATGACGCGTTTGACCATCAGCCGTCCCGCGACGGAGACGTCTTTGCCCTCGAGCGCATCGAAGTTTTCCAGAACATCGCTGCTGTGGTGGCTGACGTCATAGCTGGTGATCTCAAAGGGATCCGCTCCCGCCGCCTGCAGCGCGGCGAGCTTGTCGCGGCGGACCTGCAGGATCTCGGAGAGCTCCTTTTCCGAAAGACTCGGTTTCAATTCTTCGTTCATGCTGTACCTCTTACAGTCGAAAATACGCTGGGATCAGTCGTTGTTGACGGAAACGATCTCGTACTTGAAAACGCCCGCGGGCGCGTTGACCTCGACGATCTCGCCCTTGCGGCGGCCCTTGATCGCCTGGAAGAGCGGCGAATCGTCGGAGATGCGGCCCTCGCGGGGATTGGCCTCCTGCGAGCCGACGATCTCATACTGATCCTCGAAGCCGTCCTCGAGATCGCGCACGCGCACGACGCTGCCGAGCGTGACCGTGTCCTTCGGGGCGTCGGCCTCGAGGTTGTCGACGATCTCGGCGTTCTCGATGAGCACTTTCAGCTCCGCGATCTTGGAATAGAGCTTGCCCTGTTCGGTCTTGGCCTCGTCGTATTCGCTGTTTTCGGACAGATCGCCGAAGCTGCGCGCTTCCTTGATCAGCTCCGCGACTTCCTTTTCACGGACCGTCTCGAGATAGTTCAGTTCTTCCTTGATGGAGTCGAGACGCTCCTGGCTCATTTTAAATCTGTTGGAGATAGATTCCGGCATAACGATTTCCTCCCTGATAGTTCTGCGAAAGTTGCTTCATTATACAGATTTGTCGTGTCAATGTCAACGGCCGATCAGGCGCCGGTCTTGCTCAGGAAGGTCAGCGCCGACATAAGTTGTTCGTCGTTTGAAACGCTGGCCGTGCCCTGCTCGCCGCCGGTGGTGCCCTGCGTGGTGCCTGCCGTGCTCGGATCGCTGTTGTAGATGATCATTTCCGGAACGACGCCGCCCTGCACGCTGATATCCACATGGTTGGGCGTCAGATAGCTTTTGGTCGAGAGGCGGATCGCGCTGCCGTCGGAGAGCTCGATCGTCTCCTGGTCGCGGGTGCTGCCGGTGGTCGTCTCGCCGAAGAGGGTGGCCCACTGGTACTCCTGCATGCAGGCGGCAAAAACCTCCGCCTCCGCGTAGGTCCCGCTGTTGATCATCACGACCATGGGCAGCTGGATGCACATGCTGTCAGACTTGGCCGCCTCTTCGTTGCCCTTGCGGTCCGCCGTGTAGAAAAGCGTGCCGGCGGGCAGCAGATAATCGAGCAGCTTCTGCGTCTCGGAGGCCAGACCGCCGGGATTGCCGCGTACGTCGATGCAAAGCGCCACGATGTTCTGCTCAAGCAGCTTTTCGATCGCGTCGATGGCCTCGTCCGCGCTGCCGGCTTCAAAGTTGTAGATCTGCACATAGCCCGCGTCGGTTTTCTCCTTGCGGTAATTGACGGCGCTCTGATGCGTCCGCGTGCAGTCCACGGTCAGCTCGTCGCCGCCCGATACGCCCAGCGTGAATTTGGTGTTGAGCCTGGAGCGGATCAGCGTTCTGGCCTGGTCCTCACTGAGCTCTTTTATGTTCTCGCCGTCCACCGAAGTCAGGATCATCCCGGCGGACACGCCCGCGTCCGCCGCGGCGGAGCCGGCGTTGACCGAAATCACGCGGAAATAGCCGCTCTCCTCCTTGGAGATCGACATGCCGATGCCGGAGTATTCGTTGGCCGAGGAGAGTTTATAGCTCTTGTATTCGTCCGGGGACATGTAGTAGCTCCACTTGTCGCCCAGCTCCGAGACCATGGCGTACGCCGCCGATCGGCCCATCTGGGCCCGGTCCGCCTCGTCGATGTAGTGTTCCGATACCGCGTCCTTGATCTCGATGTAATGCATCGCCTCGTCGAAATCCTCCTTGCCGCCGACCTTGTCCATCATTCGGGAATAGGTCTGCCACACGGCGACGACGCCGACGAGGACCAGCAGGATCAGCATGAACTTCAGCGGGATCCCGTAGTTGAAGAGGCGGGAGAGAAATCTGCCGAGGGCGGCAAGAAATCGTCTGAGTAACTTTTTCATCCGCTTGTCTCCTTATGGGGAAATAAAAACGCACTGATCGGCAAAGATGGAAACGTGAAGAGAGGACTCCATGTCCCCCTTCACGATTCTCCCTCGCATGCCGGACACTTTTGCGGGGGACAACAGTCTCACCGGACAGGCGCCTGCGCGCCTGTCCGGTCGCTGTATGATTCTGTATTATCAGCCGCCGGAATCCGGGGCGTAGCTGAGCCCGCCGAACCAGCCGTTGAAGTCGATGGCTCCGCCGCCGTTGCGGATCTCAAAGTGCAGATGCGGGCCGGTGGACACGCCGGTGGAACCGACCGCGCCGATGTATTCGCCCTGTGAAACGGCCTGCCCGACGCTCACGCCGATGGACGAGAGATGGCCGTAGAGGGTGTAGTAGCCGTTGTTGTGATCGATCATGATGCAGTTGCCGTAGCCTCCGTTCACGCCGGCGAGGATTACCGTGCCGGAGTCGGAAGCCCAGACGCTGTCGCCGTACTGGCAGCCGATGTCCATGCCCGAGTGGTATTTCCACTGGCCGGAAATCGGGTGGAAGCGGTAGCCCACCACGCTGGTGATGTAGGTGCAGCCGCAGGGCCAGGCGAAGCTGCCCGTGCCGGTGACGGTGCCGGAAGATGTTCCGCCGCCTTCGCTGCCTTGAGCGGCAGCGGCTGCGGCCGCCGCCTCGGCGGCCCGTCTGGCCTCTTCCTCAAGCCGGCGCTGCTCTTCAAGCTGGGCTTTCTTGCTCTCGAGCAGCTCGTCCAGACGCTGGCGCGAGGCTTCGAGTTCCTCGATCTCGGTGGTGTTCTCGGTGATGATCAAGCTCAGTTCGTTGATCAGGTCGGTCGCTTCGCCGATCTGCTCCTCGATCCCGGCTTTTTCCTCGCTGAGCTCCTGCTTTTTCACTTCCAGACCGGCCTTGTATTCCTCATAGTCGGCCTTGACGCGTTCGGTGTTCTCGCGGGCGGCGATATAGGCGTCCTCCAGGAGCTTGTCGCTCTCCATGATCTCGCCGATATCGTCGATCGCGGTCAGAAATTCGCCGAGGCTGTTGGCGTTGAGCAGCATGGACAGGAAGTCGCCGTTGCCGTTCTCCTCCATGGCGCGCACACGCTTGCGATAGCGTTCGAGCTGTTCCTCCTCGAGACGTCTGGCCTCTTCGACCTCCAGCGCCTTCTGGGCGATCAGCTCGTCGTACATGAGGATCTGCTTCTCGTTGAGAAGGAGCTGCTGGATCAGGTATGCGTTGCGCTCGTCCAGCGCTTTTTTCTGCTCCATCACGTCGGCCTGCTGGCTTTCAAGCTCGTCCACAACGCTCTGTTTTTCCTTGACCTGCTCTTCCACGGCCTCTTTCTGTCGTTCGAGCTCGTCGATCTCCGCCTGCGTGACCGCGAAGACCTGCGCGGGCAGAACGCCGAAAACGAGCCCCAGGCAGAGCAGCGCGCTCAGCGCCGAGGAAATAAGCTTGTTCTGTCTCTTTTTCTTCATGCTGTAAACCTCTTGTATGCGCGGCGCGGTCGTCCTTTCTCACAAAAGGGAGAGCGCTCCCGCGCGGTTTCCGCTGCCGCCGTGACAGGCAGCCGAGCTCACGCTCAGCCGAGGTAGTCGGCCGGATCCACGTTCTGGCCGTCGACAAAGACCTCGACATGGCAGTGGGTGCCGGTCGCCATGCCGGTCTGGCCGAGGTAGCCGATCGTCTCGCCCTGGTCGACGGTGGTCCCCTCCGCGACGGCGGTCCCGGACATGTGGGCGTAGAGCGTCTGCATGCCGTTGCCGTGGTCGACGATGATGTAGTTGCCGTAACCGCTGTTATAGCCCACGTCGGTGACGACGCCTCCGTCGCAGGCGACGATATCGCCGCCGTCGTGCGCGTAGCCGTCGATATCCATGCCGTAGTGCATCTTGCTCACCTCGCCGGTGATCGGATGCGTGCGGGTGCCGTATTCGCTGCTGACGCTGTAGCAGCCCGGGACGGGCCACATCAGCGTTCCGCTGGCGCCGGAATAGGATATATACGTCTCTCCGTCGTCGGAGGTCTCAAGCGAGAGATCTCCCTCGGCGGTATTTACGTTCACGTTCAGGGAAGCCAGGTACGCGGCGTAGAGCTGGGCAATCTTGTTGTCGATCGCCTCATCCGCGGTCTGGATCGCGGCCATGGCGGCCTCATACTCCGCGGCGTTGGTCTCGAGTTCTTCATCGAGCTTTTTCATCAGCTCTTCCGTCTCCCAGATGGCCTCTCTCAGACCGACCTGTTCGTTTCTGAGCTCGGCCATGGCGGCCTCGTAGCGGTCCTTCTCCTGCTCGTACTCCGCCTGGACGCGCTCGTGCTCCTCGCGGGCAGCGATATACTGCTCCTCGAGACGGCGGTCGCTCTCCATGATGTCGCGGATGTCGTCGATGCCGGAAAGCAGCTGGCTGAGGCTGTCTGCATGGAGGACGACGGAGAGGATGTCGTATTCGCCGTTTTCCTCCATGGCGCGGACGCGGGTGCGATAGCGTTCGAGCTGCCGCTGCTCCAGATCGCGGGCAGCTTCGACCTCTTTCTGTTTTTCCTCGACAAGGCCGCGGTAGAGTTTGATCTGTTCGTCCGTGATGGCGATCTGCTCGCGGATGTAGGCGTCACGCTCGTCATAGACGGCCTTTTGCTCGATCAAAGCAGCCTGATTCTGTTCCAGCTCCGCGATCTTGTTTTTGCTCTCCTCCGCCTTGGCGGAGAGCTCTTCCTTGCGGGCCTGCAGCTCTTCAAGGCTGGCCTGCGTGTTGACGGAGTAGTCCTCGTCCGAGTCGGCAAAGGCGCTTGCGGGGAGGATCCCTACGACGAGCGTGATGAGCATGAGGATCGCCAGGATGATAGCGATGACGGAAATGATTTTCTTGTTGTTCAATGCGTTAACCTCCGATTTCGGCGGATTGTCCCGCCGAGACGGTCACACGTCAAGATAGTTGCGGATGGCGTTCACGCCGCCGAAGGCGCCGATGATCACGCCGATCCCCATATAGGCGATAAACATCGGCAGAGCGATCTGCTCAAAGGGGATGACGGCGAGGAAGCTGCCCGCCACACTGTTGACGACCTTTTTGGTCAGCAGCTCGTAGATGCCCCACTCGGCCAGGAAGCCCAGCCCGCCGCCGAGAATGCCGAGGACGAGACCCTCGACCACAAAGGGCAGACGGATGAAGCCGTTGGACGCGCCGACCATCTTCATGATCGCGATCTCCTCACGGCGGCCGAAGGTGGCCAGCTTGATGGTGTTGGACATGATAAAGATCGAGACGAACACCAGCATGGCGATCAGCGCCAGAGAGACCACGCTCACCACGTTGCGGATCGTGATGAAAGTCTTGGCATAGTCGAGGTGCGCCTTGACCTTGGCGATCCCCTCGATGCTCTCGAGCGCGGATTTCGTCTCGGCCATGCGGGCGATATCGGTGAGGTGGATGACGTAGCGGTCACGCAGGACCTGGTCGTCAAGTCCCTCGGAGAGATCGGAGGAATAGTTCTCCATGAAGTTGTCGAAGGCCTGGCCGCGGGTGATGAACTCCACGGAGCTGATGTTGTCGATGCCCTCGATGGAGCCCTGCAGCGCGCGGGCGGAATCTTCGGTATAGGTCTCGTCGACAAAAGCGACGACCTCGTTCTGGTTCTCAAGGCTCTTGATGAGCCGGTCGATATTCAGGCTCAGCAGCGTGACGCTGCCCATGATGATCAGGCACGCCATGATGATCGTGACCGTTGCGAAAGACATGAAGCTGTGCGTGCCGATGCTGCGGAAGCCTTCGCGGATCAGATAACCGCTTCTATTCAATCTCATAGTTGAAATACCCGCCCTTTCCGTCGCTGATCACACGGCCGTTGTCGATGGCGATGACGCGCTTTCCGAGCGCGTTGACCAGTTCCTTTTCATGTGTGACCACGACGATCGTGGTGCCCATGTCGTTGATTTTTTCAAAGAGCAGCATCAGCTCGAGACTGCGCGCCGGATCAAGGTTTCCGGTGGGCTCGTCCGCGACGATCATACGCGGGTTGTTCACCAGAGCTCTGGCGATGGCGACACGCTGCTGCTCGCCGCCGGAGAGCTCGTTGGGCATGCGCTTCTCGCGCCCGTCGAGCCCGACGAGCTCGAGCACATAGGGCACGCGCTCGCGGATCTCTCTCCTTCTCGCGCCGACGACGCGCATGGCGAAGGCCACGTTGTCATAGACGTTCATGTTCTCGATGAGCCGGTAGTCCTGGAAAATGACGCCGAGCGTTCTTCTGACCTTCGGCAGCTTGCGCCGTTTGATCTTGCGCATATCAAAGTCATTCACGATGATCTTGCCGCTCTTCGGACGGACTTCTCCGGTGATGAGCTTCATCAGCGTGGTCTTGCCGGAGCCGGAGGGGCCGACGAGGAAGACGAATTCGCCCTCTTCGATCGAGAAGCTGACTCTGTCGAGCGCCTCGGTGCCGCTGCTCTCGTAGACCATGCTTACATTGTTCATCTCAACCATACGATGTGTTTACCTCCCCTTTGGGTCGCTTTCTTTGTATCGGGATCGATGTATTGCGGACGGCCGCTCAGTACCGGTTTGTGCTGAGCGAGTCGAGATATTTCTTGACCATCATCGCGACCTTGAAGACGATCGCGTGGTCGAATTCGCGCAGGTCGAGACCGGTGAGCTTCTTGATCTTTTCCAGCCGGTAGACCAGCGTGTTGCGGTGCACGTAGAGCTTGCGCGAGGTCTCGGAAACGTTGAGGTTGTTCTCGAAGAATTTGTTGATCGTCTCGAGCGTGTCCTCGTCGAGCGTTTCGATGGGATTCTTCTTGAAAACCTCATTGAGGAACATCTCGCAGAGCGTCGTGGGCAGCTGGTAGATGATGCGGCCGAGCCCGAGGCTCTCATAGCAGATGACGGTCTTGCCCTCTTCAAAGACCTTGCCCACGTCGATGGCGACCTGGGCCTCCTTGTAGCGGTCGGCCAGCTCGCGCAGATGGTGGGCGTTGGTGGAAATGCCGATCACGCAGCGGAGCCCCAGCTCATCGCGAAGCGCCTTTTCGATCATGTGAGCAGCGCGGCGGGCCTCTTCGCTGTCCTCCGCGTGGGGAACGGCCTTGATGACGGCGATGTCGGTTTCGTTGATGTTTATGACGAAATCGTTCTGCTTGTCGGGGAAGAGCCGCTGTACGACCTCGACCGCTGCGCCGTCGGTGTTCTCGCTCTGACGGACGAGGATCACGCTGCGGACCTCGTCGGTGACAAAGTGCAGCTCTTTGGCGCGCACATACACATCGCCCGGCAGGATGTTGTCGGAGATGATGTTCTTGACAAAGGCGGCCTTGTTGTGCTTTTCCTCGTAATTGTTCTTGGCCTCGTTAAAGGCGACGGAGGCCATCGTGCAGATCATCTTTGCATTCTGGTCCGTGCCCTCGGCAAAGGTGACGAACTCTGTTCTGCCGCTGCCGGAAGACAGGGGATAGTATGTCCTGTTGGAGGTAGTGAAAAGCTGCGGCTGCGGGGCGTTCTCGATCTCGTAAAGGTGAAAATCATCAAGCCGCGAGCCGATGATTGCCAGCTCGCTGCTGGCGACGACAAAGCCTTGGTCGTCGATCACGCCGACAGGTCTGTCGAGCGCATCCCTCATCTGAATAATGACGTTCTGAAAAATCCTGCTGGACATCTTTCTTCCTCCCATGCATATGGCAAAATTGCCAAGCCTTTTCTTTTTGTCTACTGGGCATCATACCGCATTTTTATGGTATTTTCAATAGAAAGTAACAGGATTTTTTGTTAAAATTTTAAAATATGTAGATCAAACGCTCAAAAACCGCCTGAAAAACTTGCGTTTTTTTGACTATCTCACCATAAACACTCTGCACAAATCATTTTCGTCGAGTGCGACGAGGCAGCCCTCTTCCAGCTCTTCCGGCAGGTGCAGGGCGCCGATCGAGAGGCGTTTGAGCGCCGTCACCGGCTTACCGCGAGAGGCGAGCATACGCTTGACTTGATGGTACTTGCCCTCTGTCACGGTGACGAGGCAGCGCCCCTCCCCCAGGATCTCGAGCCTCGCGGGGCGGCATCGCGTCCCGTCGCCGAGTACGAGTCCCTCCTCAAAAGCGGCAGCGTCCGCCTCGTCCGGCGTTCCTGAGACGGATGCATCATACATTTTTTCGACTGCGAATTTGGGCGAAATCACGCGGTGGGCAAATTCTCCGTCGTCCGTGAGCAGCAGCAGTCCGCGCGTATCGCGGTCAAGACGCCCGACCGGGAAGAGGCCGAGGTGCCGCAGTTCTTCCGGGAGGAGGTCCAGCACGGTCCTCTGCCGTTTGTCCTCCGTCGCGGTAAGGACGCCCGCAGGCTTGTTCATCATATAGTAATGATGCTCCGCCCAGACAAGCTTCTCCCCGTCGAGCGTGACGGAGGCGCTGCGCGGATCGAGCTTTGTCTCCGGGGCGGTGACAGTCTCTCCGTCGACACGCACGCGGCCGGAGCGGATGATGCGTTTGACTTCGCGCCGCGGCGCCGTGCCGAGGTCGCAGAGGTATTTGTCCAGGCGGATCGCGTCCGTGTCGCTCGCCTCCCCTCTCGTGCGGAGAATGGCGACATTGTAGCATATTTCGTTCGAAAAATGAATAGCTTTGGGCTGAGGTGAAGGAATTGTTTGAAAACTGTTCACATTCTTCGCGGCGTCTTTTCTCCGCCGCGGCGGCCGCAGGCGTTCTGATTTTCGTCCTTGCGGCGCTCGTTTTTGCGCTGCACACCGGCTCATCACGGCTCACGGAAACCGCCGGGCGCTGCGCCTGGCTAGCCGCGCTCGGCTATGAGGCGGACGGATCGAGCGAGGAACTCAGGGACCTGGTCCTGCCGGAGAGCTTCGACGCCGTTATGGAGCGTTACAACGCCCTGCAGCTGGCTCAGGGCTTTGACCTGCGTCCCTATGCCGGGAAGCCGTGTCTGTGCTGCAGCTATGATCTCGTCGGCTATCCCGGCTGGGACGGACGCGTGATCGCCACGCTTTATATCCGGCACGGCCGCCTCATCGGCGGCGATATCCACACGGCGGCCGCCGACGGTTTCATGGTTCCGCTGCTGCTGGATCCGAATTGTGATGATGAACAAAAAAACGCGGCGCTCTTTTAACATTAATGACAAAAATCCCCCTTCGCGTTGACAGTCCCCCGCCGCATTGTTAGAATATATAAGGATTACCATGCGCTTTCAGCAAGAGAGACCAAACAACACGATGAAATGAGGGGATCGATTAGTGAGAGATCTGAAGTACCTGCAGTATTTCGAGGATCTGCTGCAGCAGGCCGACAACGCTCTCGTCGAACAGGCGAAGGCCGACGGAAAGATTTGCGTCGCCTACACCTGCGAGAACGTGCCGGAGCCTCTGCTGAACCTTGACCGCGCCGTCTCCATCCGTCTGAGCGCGCCGAACACCGGCTCGATCGACATTGCGACCTATTACATGACCAACCTTCTCTGCGAACCCAGCCGCGCGCTGCTTGAGCGCGCGATCGAGGGCGGCTTCAATTTCGCCGACTGCGTCATCACACCCGACGGCTGCACGATGATGAACCGCTGCGTGGAGAACATGGAACTCTTACAGACCATGGGCAAGGAGAATCCGAACTTCTTCCACGAGTACATGGAGATCGCTTTTAAAAACACCGAAAGCGATATCGATCTCTCCGTGCTGCAGTGCACGAACCATGTGCTCAAGCCTCTGGCGGAAAAGTACGGCATCGACACCTCCGACGCCGCGATCCGCAAGGCGGTCGAGGAGCACAACCGCGTCTGCCGCGTGATCCGCGCGATCAGCGAGTTCCGCAAGGAAGAAAAGCCCCGCATCACGGGCTACGAGTTCCATGTGCTGTGCCTGGCGACCTACGTCTGCCCGAAGTATCTCATCATCGACAAGCTTGAGGAGACGCTCGAGGAGATCCGCACGCGCGAGCCGGACGACAAGAAATGGCGCGCCCGCGTACTGGTCGTCGGCTCCGAGACGGACGACTCCGGCTTCATTAAGCTGATTGAGGAGCAGGGCGCCTACGTCTGCTGTGACCGTTTCTGCTTCGGCTCCTACCCCGGCCGTGTGCCGATCGAGCTCAACGATGAGGAGGACGCGCTGCGCCAGGTCTGCCGTCACTACATCCGCAACTGCCATTGCCCGCGCATGATGAGCATGGACAAGGTCTACGGCCGCAAGCAGTATGTCGCGGATCTGGCGAAGGAGTACCGCGCCGACGGCGTGATCTACAACCAGGTCAAGTTCTGCGATCCCTGGGCCTATGAGCGTACGCTCGGCTCGTCCATGCTGCACACCGACTACGGTTATCCGGTCCTGTCCGTCGACAGGCCCTACAACGTCGCCTCCTCCGTCGGCCAGCTGCGCACGCGCGTGCAGGCCTTTGTGGAGAGCGTCGAGATTAAGAAGCTCCAGGGAGGCGGAAAGGCATGAAAACGGTAGAAACGATCATCAATCCCAAAAAGCGCGTCGGCGAGGAGTCTCCCGGCAAGATCTACAGCGACAAGCTCAAGGTCCGCGCACGCCGCGAGTGGCGCGGTGTGAAGGACACCTTCTATGATTATACCCGCTGGCTGTATCTGCTGTCCGTTCTCGGCCGCTTCATCATGGTCCCGCGCAACGTCAAGGGCTTTCTCCGCTATCGCTGGATGATGAGCTATCTCTTCGTCCCGCACGGCATGGACAAGTTCACGATCGGTCTTCGCGACGAGGCGCTGCGCATCGCCCACACCTCCTTCAACTTCGTCATCGCCGACGTCACCCAGGCCATCGCCAACTGCTTCCGCGGCGACCGCCGCGTCGGCAACGACACCGAATATTCCGACAAGTGCGTCATCACCGACGAGAACTCGATGGTCACCTTCATGATGGGCTTCGACAAGGATAAGGTCCACACGATCCTGCGCGAAGTGCCCACGATGTTCGCCTCGAACATCTTCCACCAGTTCAACGTCATGCATTACCTCGACGTGGCCCAGGAGTACGGCATTTCCGGCGACGTCTGCCCGATGCCCGAGGCCGAGGCAGGCATCTCCATCGACGACGACTTCTGCGTGCTCGGCTGCTGCGCGGTGCAGAACAACACCACCTGCGACGGCTCGCTGATGGGCAACGGCATCATCGCCAAGCGCCTTGAGCGCGAGTACGGCATCCCCACCTTCCAGCTCGCCACGCCGCTGCGCCACAAGGAGCCCGACGTGCTCGAGTACGCCGCCACCGAGATCAAGAAGGCCATCGCCTTCGTCGAGGAGCATACCGGCGAAAAATGGGACTGGGATCGCTACTTCGCTGCCGCCAAGCGCGTGAATTACGCCACGAAGTGCCGCATCGCGCAGATGGAGATCAACTCCACTCCGTACCCGCAGTTCTTCGGCGCCGCCTTCTCGCTCTATAACGACACGAACTACATGGGCAACTCCGGCCGCGATCCGCAGTTTGTGAAGATCGACCGCAAGCTCCTCGAGCTGGCCGAGCAGGGCTATAAGGCCAAGCGCATGTACGCCAAGGAGTACCGCCACCGCGCGATCATCTGGGGCGTGCAGCCGCAGTACGTCATCGATCAGCTCTACTGGCTGCTCCAGTGCTGGGGCATCGTGCCGCTGACGGACATGCTCTCGGTCATCAACACCGACATGATCGTCGACGAGGACACGCCCGAGAACCGCGAGCAGGCCTACCGTGACATGGCCATGCTGAACATGGAGATGATCATGCGCAACCACACCCACGGCGGCTACAAGGTGCTGCTCGACGATCTGTGGGAGCTGTGCGAGCAGATGAACGCTGATCTCGTCATGATGTGGGAGCACATGAGCTGCAAAGCGCTCACCGGTATGCACGGCATGTTCGAGGAGCAGGGCCGCGCGCGCGGCATCCACGTCATGTGGGTCAGCCACGACCTCTGCGATCCGCGCGTGTTTACCCGTCAGGCCATTCGCGATCAGGTCAACAAGTACATGCGCACGGTCTTCCGTGAGGAGCCGCTTGACCCGTCGCTGGAAATCATTCCCGACAACGAGGCATACTGATAGGAGGATCGGAAAATGTGTAAGTGCAAGTGCAAAATCGCGAAGGCGCTGGGCAAGCTGCTGCTGAAGCTCCTGGCTGTCGTGCTGGGCTTCTTCGCCGTGACCTTTACAATGTATATTTTCAACCTGGATATGAAACTGATGGCCGTCATCGCCCCCTGGTTGGAAAAATGGTACGATCATCTCGAGCACAATCAGTACATCTGAACAGATCCCGACAAACGAAAAGCGAGAGCCTGCAGAGGCTCTCGCTTTTCGTTTGTTCCGTTTCCCGTTCAGATCCGCAGAAGGAGTTCCGCCGCGCTTATGACCTCCGCGCCGGCGTTGGCCATGTCGCGCAGGTTGCTTTGCTGGATCTCGGGCGTTTTCGAGGAGGTGCAGTCGCTGAGCACCGTGACGTCGTAATCGAGCGAGATCGCGTCGTAGCAGCTCGTGCGGATGCAGTTCGGCGTCGTCGTCCCGGCGAGGATCACACGTTCGACGCCGAGGCGGCGCAGTACGAGGTCCAGCTCCGTCGCAAAGAAGGCCGAATAGCGCGGCTTGACGATGTGATAGTCTCTCCCATCGCTGCCGAACGCCTCCGGCATGGCGTCGGAGATCTCCTCGTCGCAGCCGGGCGAGAGCGGCTTGCCGCCCGCCTCCCACGCCGCGCGGCGCGGGCGCTCGACGTCGCTGCCGTCCGCGGCGTAGGCGCGCGTGATAAAGAACACGGGGATCCCCTTTTCTCTGCAGGCATCGATCACGGCGGCGCAGGCCGGAACGGTAGCCGCCGCGCCTTCGATGCACAGCGGCGAGCGCGGAGAAAGGAAGCCGCGCTGCATGTCGATGACGAGCAGGGCGGCGTTTTGATCAACGCTCATGGCGCGCTCCTTTTCAGACAAGGAAGCGCAGACTCAGCGCGATCAGGAGCTGGCCGACGTAATAGAGCGCGATATTCGTCACGCGCAGGCTCTGCTTCGTCTCCGCGCCGAAGGTGTTGAGGATCAGCACGATATCGCTCACGAGGAAGAATATGCCGCCCGCGGCGAAGAGGGCCGTGAAGGCCGAGGGCGCGGCAAGCAGATTGCCGATCGCGACGCAGTTGAGCAGCACGATCGCGCCGATGTAGAACACGCCGAAGATCTTGAAGGCCTTCTGCGCCGTGATGCGTTTGAAGATCCAGCTCATCAGCAGCGCCGTCAGCACGGCGCCGACGATCAGACAGACGATCGGGGCCTTCGAGAGCGGCAGCGCGACGGCGAGATAGAAAATATGTCCGGCGAGAAAGACCAGGATGCCCGCGAGAAAGATAAGTCTGCCTTTTTTCTCGAAGACGAAGCGGAGGTTCAGCATGACGTCCGCGACGCAGCCGAGCACAAGGCCGGTCACGATCAGCTTCGCCGTGTGCGAGCCGTGGCTCAGCAGCGCTCCGAGGATCACAAAGCAAAGCGAGGCAAGGCCCTTGAGCACGACGGCCGGAACGTATTTCTGTTCTTTCTCCTGATAGAGGAACACGGCGGCAAGCGCAAGGCAGAGGATAACCAGGATCATCATGGTGTGCACGTCCCTTTCTTAATGTATCTTTACGCCTCGGCGATGATGCGGCGGATAACCTTCTCGCAGCGCGTCCTGTCGTAGACCACGGGGACGGGATAGACGGGGTTGGCCTCCGCCAGCGCCCAGGTGATCATCTGCGGGATGTCCTCCTCTCGGATGTGGTCGAAGCCTGTGGGGATGTTCATGCGCGCGTTCATCGCGCGGATCTCGCGGATAAAGGCCTGCGCCCTCTCCGCCTCGCTTCCGTCCGTTTTAACGCCCGTGAGGACGGCAAGGCGCGCAAGCTTGGGATAGACGACCTCTCCGTAGTCCTCGAGCACGATGGGCAGGATCACGGCATTGGCGAGACCGTGCGGCGTGTTGTACAGGCCGCCGAGCGTATGGGCGATCGCGTGGACGTTGCCCACGCCCGCGCGGGTGAAGGCGAAGCCGGCTTTATAGGCCGCGATCAGCATCTCCGTGCGCGCCTCCATATCGCTTCCGTCGCGGTAAGCCCGCTCGAGGTAGCGGAAAATGCCGCAAACGGCCTCCTCGGCCAGACGGATGCTCTCTTTCGTGTTGTAGGTCCAGCAGATATAGGCCTCCACCGCATGAGTCAGCGCGTCCATGCCGGTGGTGGAGGTCACCTTCGGCGGAAGCTCGCGCGTCATCTCCGGGTCGAGCACCGCGTATTTCGGCACGAGGTGCAGATCCATCAGCGCGTATTTGTGGTGCGTGGCGCTGTCGGTGATGACGGCGGCGATCGTGGTCTCCGAGCCCGTGCCCGCCGTGGTGGGCACGGCGATAAAGGGCGGGAGATTTCTGCCGACCTTCAGCAGGCCGGCCATCTGCCCGACTTCCCTGCCGGGACGCACCACGCGGGCGGCCGCAGCCTTGGCCGCATCCATGGGCGAGCCGCCGCCGATCGCGATAACGCCCTCGCAGCCGCTGTCGAGATAGAGCTTTTGGATCTTATTGACCGTATCCACCGAGGGGTTGGCCTCCACTTCGGCGAAGAGCGTGTATGCGATCTCGGCCGCGTCCAGCTCCGCAAGGATCTTCGGGGCGAGCTTTTTCCCGACGGTCGGGCCGGTGACGACCAACACTTTGCCGACTTTTTCCTTCTTCAGCAGCTCCGGGATCTTCCCGATGCTGCCGACGCCCGAAACTGGGATCGGCTTGCGCCAGTACAAAAGCCGCGCGCCGATATTGAACACCGCCTGAAAGCTGCGGTAATACGCCGTTTGGATCGCTCCCATGTCATGCCCTCCCATAATGGTTTAGGATAGTATACCACGACCCCGTCTTTCTCTCAAGACAGGCGGCGAAAAAACGTGCCGCTTCTTGTCTTCCACATTCCGCTCTGCTATACTGAAAAGTACGAAAGGAAAAGGAGTATGGGACTATGCGGGACCTGAAGCATATCCACTTTTTTGAGGGACTGCTCGAGCAGGCGGACAACGAACTCGTCCGCGCGGAAAAAACGGACGGAGGCGTTGCGGTCGGCTACAGCTGTTATTATGTGCCGGAGGCGCTGCTCAACTGCGGCAAGGCTTTTTCCGTGCGTCTGCGCGCGCCGAACACCGGCTCGCTGGATATCAGTCAGTATTACATGTCCAGCTTCGTCTGCGGCTATACCCGCGCGCTGTTCGAGCGCGCCTTTGAGGGCGGGATGAACTTCCTCGATTTCTACGCCAGCTCCGACACCTGCCAGCAGATGGTGCGGGTAGTGGAAAACATCCGTGAGCTGGAGCTCATCGACAATCCCCGCTTCGGCTGGGGCATCATCGACGCGCCGCTCAAGCTCAGTCCGCACGGGCTGAAGCTCTATACCGAGCAAGTGCGCGCTCAGCTGCTGCGCCCTCTCGCGGAGAAGTACGGGATCGACGTCTCGGACGCGGCGATCCGCGCCGCAGTCAAGGAGCACAACGCGCTCTGCGCGATCTTCGAAGAGATCTCCGCCATGCGCCGCGCGGACAACCCCGTTATCACGCCGCGGGAGTTCCATATCCTTTCGCTGGTGAGCTACGCCTGCCCGACGGCGCGTATTCTGCCCTATCTGCGCGAGACACTCGAGGAACTGCGCACGAGAGAACCCGATCCGCTCGCTCGCTGGCGCGCCCGCGTCGTCGTCGTGGGCAGTGAGCTGGACGACTACGCTTTCTCCGAGATCCTGGAGAACTGCCGCTGCTATGTGGCGGCGGACCGCTATTGCTTCGGCTCCTTCCCGGGTCGGCAGCAGATCCCGCTGCGCGAGGACGGAGACGCGCTCGAGCAGGTCTGCCGTTTCTATCTGGAAACGAACGAGTGCCCGCGCTTCATGTCGCAGGAAAAGATCCTGCAGCGGCGCGAGACCGTGCGGCGCCTTGCGGAGGAATACCGCGCGGACGGCGTCGTGTACGAGCAGGCGAAGTTCTGCGACTTCTGGGGCTATGAGCGCACGCTGAACACCCAGGTCATGCGCGAGGAATACGGTCTGCCGACGCTCGGCATCGACCGCGAATACGTGGTGCGCGGCTCCGGCCAGCTCGCCACGCGCATCCAGGCTTTCGTCGAGAGCATCGAGTTCAAGAAGATCCAGGAAGGAGGCGCGGACGCATGAGGAGAGGCGCGGCTTTGAACCTGCGGAAAGGCACCGCGATCGCCCGTCACCGCGAATGGCGCGGCTGGCGCGATACGATCTATGATTTCGGACAATGGTGCCGTCTCTGGGGTATCCTGATCCGCTGGATGTTCTCACACCTGCGTCAGAACCTCAAGGCGATCTTCCGCTACCGCTGGATGTTCTCGTATCTGACGGTCCCCTCCTTCTTTGACCGGCTCTGCTCGGGACAGCGAGACGCAGGGCTGCGCGCCGCGCGCAGCAACCTCAACTATCTCGCGGAGAACGTGACGGAGACGCTCACGACCATCTTCTCGGCGGATCTGCACCTGCACCCCTGCAGCCCGAAGTCCGAGGAACTGAACCGAAAAATCATCTGCTTCGACGAGCTGCTGCCCGCGCTGATCGGCAGGGGCTTCCCGACCTGCAAGACGATCCTCTTCCAGGAATACCCGATGTATCTGCCCTCGCTGATCAACCAGCACAGCCCCGTGCACTATATCTCCCAGAGCGAGCTTTACGGTCTGCCGGCGGACGTGTGTCCCCTGCCCTCGTTCGAGGCGGGGCTTGCCATTGAGGACGACTTTCCGAAGATCGGCTGCTGCATGGTGACCTCGAACATGCCCTGCGACGGCAGCATCATGACCTCGATGATCCAGGACCGGCGCATCGGCCTTCCGACGCAGCCGCTGAACGTGCCGCTGCGCTGGAAGAGGGGTGAGGTGCAGGACTACGCCGTGGAGGAGATCCTCTCGGCCATCGCGTTTATCGAAAACCACACCGGAGAAACGTACGACTGGGACGCGCTCAAGAAAGCCTGCGAGATCTGGAACAAGCAGAACGAGGCCAAGTTCGAGAAGTGGGAGCTCAACCGCACGGACATCCCGCCGCACACCGGCGCCTCCGCCTGGCTCTACCGCATTTTTGAACACCAGGCCGTCTGCGGCGAGAAAAAGGCGCTGGAAAACGACCGCAAGGTCAACGCGCTGCTGCAGAAGCAGGTGGCCGCAGGCAACTGTCCCAAGACGATCCGCCACCGTGCGATCGTCTGGAACACGCCCGCGAACAACTACGCCAACTTCAACAACTGGCTGCTCGAATGCTGGGGAATCGACTCGGTGTGCGAGATGATCGACATCCACGGCACGGAGCTCATCGACACCTCCACGCGCGAGAGCATGCTGCGCGGGCTTGCGAACATGATCGAGACCTCCACGATGCGCGCCCACACCAAGGGCGGCAGCGAGCTGATGCTCGACGATCTGTGGGAGAAATACGCCGAGTACCGCGCCGACATGATCCTGATGTTCGACCAGATCTCCTGCAAGGGCGTCGGCGCGATCAACGGTCTGTTCGAGGAGGGCGCGCGGCAGCGCGGCATCCCGATGTGCCGCGTCCGGCAGGATCTGATGGATCCCACCTCGATCACCCGCCGCGAGATGCGCGCCAACGTGAACGTGTTCATGCAGACAGTCATGAACGAGGAGCCGCTCGATCCCACGCTGGTGGACTTTGACGACGACGAGAGCTGGTAAGGAGGAGAAGGAAATGAACGCGATCTGGATCATACTCATCGTGCTCGCGGCGCTGTTCGCGCTGGTCGTGCTGATCTATTGGTTCAATCTCGACACCAAGCTGGTCAAGCTGCTGGAAAAGCCGATGATGCGGCACTATGACAAGCTTGAGCGCGACCACAGGCTGTAACAACCGTTTCGGACGGAGTTCCCGTACGCGGGATGCGGCCGATAAAAGAGAAAAGACAGACACCCTTTCCAAAAGGGTGTCTGTCTTTTCTTCGCTGAATATGATCTCCGTTCCGATCATACAAAATCATCCGTGATCGCGTCAAGGACCTCCAGCTCGTCAATCCAGTCGAGCTCGTCCCGCTCGGTTTTCTTCGGCGCGGGCGGCGCAGCATGGTTCTCCTTTCCGATATGCACGATCAGCATGATCAGCAGCGCGGCGGCGATGGCAATGTTCATGAGCTCTCCCTCCCTGATTTGGTCAATACGTGTTCCCCTTAATCAGAAGATGCCAGAAGAAGCCGAGCACCAGACAGCAGATAAATAATATCATCAGGCGCACCTTCTGTCGAAAAAGCCTTTCATCTGTTTTTATCATACAATGCTCCCGGCCTGCAATCAACGGCGGTAGAGGCCGGCTCTGACCGCAAAATGGGACAATGCTGCCCGGTACGCCCGCGCACGGAAAAAGCCGGGCGGGGAGTTCCCCGCCCGGCTCCATACGGATCCTGTCTTAGTTTTACAGAGCGCTCAGTGCCTGATCAAGATCGGCGATGATGTCCTCGACGTTCTCCAACCCGACGCTCAGGCGGATCAGACCGGCGGGGATGCCGCTGGCCTCCAGCTCCTCGGCCGAGTAGGTGGAGTGCGTCATGGACGCGGGATGCTCGATGAGCGTTTCGGCGTCGCCCAGCGAGACCGCGACCGTGATCAGCTTCAGGGAATTAACAAGCTTCATGCCGGCGGCCTTGCCGCCCTTTACCTCGAAGCTCAGCATGCCGCCGAAGTCTTTCATCTGCCGCGCGGCGACGTCGTGGCCCTCATGATGCGGCAGGCCAGGATAATAGACCTTCTGCACAGCCGGATGCGCGTCGAGGAATTCCGCGACCTTCTTCGCGCTGGCGCAGTGCCGCTCCATGCGGATCTCCAGCGTCTTGAGACCGCGCAGGATCAGGAAGGCGGCGAAGGGATCCATGACCGCGCCGGTCATGTCCTTGAGGCCGAAAAGCCGGACCTGGGAGATGAAGTCCGCCTTGCCGACCACAAAGCCCGCGATCACGTCGCCGTGACCGTTGAGGTACTTCGTCGCGGAGTGCACCACCACGTCTGCGCCGAGCGCGAGCGGCTGCTGCAGGGCGGGAGAGGCGAAGGTGTTGTCGCACACGACCTTGATCTCCGGATTGAAAGCGTGCGCGATCTCCGCCACGGCGGCGATGTCGGTGATCTTCAGGTTGGGGTTGGCGGGCGTTTCGAGATAGACGGCCGCCGTGTTGGGCTTGAGGTGCGCCTTGACGCTCTCGAGATCGGTGGTGTCGATGAAGTCGACCTCCACGCCGTAGCGCGTCATGCCGTGGCTGAGCAGCGCGTAAGTGCAGCCGTAGAGCGTCCCGTCCGCCAGAATGTGCTTGCCCGCGCCCGCGATGGTCCACAGGCAGGACGAGATCGCGCCCATGCCGGAGCCGGCGGCCACGCAGGCCTCGCCGCCCTCGAGCGCCGCCACCTTGTTCTCCAGAACGGAGACCGTGGGGTTGCCGAGGCGGGTGTAGATATAGCCCTACTCCGTGCCCGCGAAGCGGCGTCCCCCCTGCTCGCAGGAGTCGAACACAAAGGTGGACGTCTGGAAGATCGGCGTCGTCAGCGCGCCGAACTGCTGATCCTTCACGTTGCCCGCATGGATCGCTTTGGTCCCAAAGCCGCATTTGTCATGTGTCATACCGTATCCTCCTTGTATATCGCTTAGTATTTGTTCGTTTTGACCGTTTTTCACGGTGCTGCTAAATTAAAATATAGCACATTTTGACAGAAATGTACAGTGCCTCGCGCGTGATACCGGGCCGCAGGATTGAAAAACTTGATAAAAAAACATTTTTATGCTAAAAGAAATCATAAAGAGCAACAGTTTTTCAGAAAAGGCGGCGTTTGAGCCATGATCGAAGTAAACGAATTGACAAAGGTGTTTCGCAAGCCGATCCGGGGAGAGGGCCTGTCCGGGATGGCGAAGACGCTCCTTTCGCGAAAATACGAGGAGATCCGGGCGGTGGACGGAATCAGTTTTGCCGTGCCCGACGGAGAGATCGTGGGATATATCGGCGCGAACGGCGCGGGAAAATCGACGACGATCAAGATGATGTGCGGCATCCTCACGCCGACCTCGGGCAGCGTCCTCGTCGACGGGCTGGAGCCCTATCGGAAGCGGCGGCAGGTCGCGCAGAACATCGGCGTCGTCTTCGGGCAGAAGACGCAGCTGTGGTGGGACATTCCGCTGGTCGAGTCGTTCAAGGTGCTTAAGGAGATCTACCAGATCTCCGAGAATGACTACGCCGAGCGCATGGGCTTTCTCGGCGAGGTGCTGGACATCACGCGCTTTCTCTCGCAGCCGGTGCGTACGCTCTCGCTGGGCGAGCGCATGCGGGCGGACCTCGCCGCGTCGATGCTCCACAATCCGCGCATCCTGTTTCTGGACGAGCCGACCATCGGTCTGGACGTGCTGGTGAAGGAGAAGATCCGGCTTGCCATCCACGAGCTGAACAAAACATACGGCACGACGGTCGTACTGACGACGCACGACATGACCGACATCGAGGATCTCTGCTCGCGCATCATCCTGCTCGAAAAGGGCTCGATCCTCTACGACGGGCCTTTGAAGAGTCTCAAAAACCGCTTCGGCAATCTCAAGACCCTGACGCTGACCGTCCCGGCAGAGACGCAGGCCGAGACCGCGCCGGTGCTCTCGCCCGACGTCGCCGTCTCCGAGGACGACGGCCGTCTGGTGCTGCGTTTCGACGCAGACAAGGTCCCGCTCGAGCAGGTGATCCAGTACGCGTTCCGCGATCTGCGGGCTTTGGACATGAAAATCGCCGAGATCTCCATCGGAGACGTGGTCAAGACGATCCTCGAACAGCAGGAGGCGGAGCATGCTGAAAAAGTATAAGCCCTTCCTCCGCGCCGGGGCGATGGACACGATGACCTTCCGCTTCAACATTATGATCTGGGCGGTCATCACGGTGTTCCAGGTGGCCTGTCTGGTCTTTCTGTGGCTGGCGGTATACCGCTCGAGCGCGGGCGGCATGACGAGTGAGATCCACGGCTTCACCTTCCGCGAGATGATCGCCTACGTCGTGCTGACGACGGTTTTCAATTACGTGACCTTCAACAATGACACGCTCTGGTTCATGAACATGGACATCCGGAAAGGCACGATCGGCAATTACCTCATCAAGCCCATCAGCTACCGCGGAAAATTCGCCGCGACGAGCTTCGGCAGCCTGCTCACGATGACGGCGCTGTTCGGCCTGCCGTTTTACACCGCGGCGCTGGTCACGCTGCGCTGCCTCGGCTTTCTGCCGAATCTGAGCTTCCCGGCTTTCTTTGCCCATCTGGGACTGTTCCTGCTCGCCGGGCTGTGCGCTTCGCTTCTCAACGACGTAATCGCCTACATCTTCGGCGTGCTGTGCTTTTACACTACCTCCACCTGGGGGCTGAATTCGCTCAAGGAAACGCTGATCTCCTTCCTCTCCGGCACGCTGCTGCCGCTGGCCTTCTTTCCGGCGGGGCTGCGGGACGTGCTGAGCTGGATGCCCTTTGCCGGCATGAGCCAGAACCCCGTCCTGATCCTGATGATGAAATACGACCTTGCCCAGTCGCTGCGCTGCGTCGCGCTGTCGGCGGCGTGGATCGTTGCGCTGGAGCTGCTGGCAAAGCTCCTGTTCGCGCGCGCCATCCGCAAGGTCACGGTGCAGGGAGGCTGATATGCGGTACGTTCATCTGTATTTCACCTGCATCAAACGCAGCATCATCTCCCGGCTGGAGTACAAGAAGGACACGATCGTCGCGCTGTTCTCGTTCTTTTTCTCCAACTTCTGCTCGCTTGCCGCGATCTATTTCATCCTGCAGGCCATCCCGGCGCTGGCGGGTTATTCGCTCTATGAGGTCGGCTTCTTCTACGGCTTTTCGATGCTGCCGATCGCGCTCGACCACCTGTTCAGCGACGAACTGTGGCTTGTGGCCTACCGCCGGGTACAGGAGGGAGACATGGACATGCACTTCCTGCGTCCGGTGCCGGTGCTGTTTCAGGTGTTTGCCGAGACCTTCCAGCCGGAGGGCTTCGGCGAGCTGATCCTCGGCGCGGCGCTGATCGCGGTCTGCGCCTCGAATCTCACGGTCACGGTGAGCTTTGCTTCGATCTTCGTACTGTGCATCGGCGCGATCTTCGGCGCGGTGATCATCACCTCGCTCAAGGTGGCGATGGCGGCGCTGGCCTTCATCTTCAAGCGCAGCGGGCCGCTGCTGCAGGTCATCTACAATTTCTCCTCCTATGCGAAGTACCCGCTTGCCATCTATCCGGCTGTCATTCGGGCGCTGCTGATCTTTGTGATCCCGTTCGGACTGTTCATTTCCCTGCCGGTCGACACGCTGCTTCACGGCGCCCACAACCCGTGGCTGCTCAGCCTCGCGATCGTCGGCTGCGCCGCCGTTTTCTTCGCTCTCGGCGTGTGGGTCTGGACTCTGTGCGAGCGCCGCTATGAATCCACGGGAAGCTGAAAAAGGCTGTGAGAGCAAAAAAGGACCGCACTTTTGTCGCTGCAGACAAAAGTGCGGTTTTTATTTGTGTTTGAACAGGCAAGCGGAGCGAAAAGCAAGCTCTCCTTTTTTAAGTTCAGCCTTTTTTCTTCAGGGTCGCGTTCAGCGGGCTCCAAAGATCCTCATAGTCAAAGCCGGTGACCTTTCTCAGGGCCGCCTTTTCCTCCTCGCTCGCTTCGCTCTCTTCCGTTCCCTTGCGTCTGGCGATGTCCTTCTGGACCATCTTGAACTCCTTATCGGTCACGGGGAAGAGCAGCGCGCACACGAGCAGCAGCGCCGACATAATGGCGGGAGCCAGGACGAAGCAGATCCCGATGCCGTGCTGGGTCGCCGCGGTCTGCTCGAGGCCCGCGTTGGCGAGCGTCTCATTATAGTGCACAGCCGTGAGCATGAATCCGATGATCGCCACCGAAAGGCCCGAGGCGATTTTTCTGATAAAGGTGGCCATGCTGGAGACGATGCCCGGTCTGCGGATCGAGGTGATCAGCTCGTCGACGTCCGTCATATCGGCCATGATGGCGAAGATACCCGTGAGGGAGCCGGCGTTGCCGAGTCCGATGAGGGCCGCGAGCGCCAGGATCGGGACGAGCGGCGCGCCGTGATGCGAGAAGGCCAGGAGCCCCAGTACGCCGACCAGTCTTACGGGAGCGGCAATGAGGATCGCCAGCTTCTTGGAGGTCTTGCTCATGACCGGTCCGAAGATGAGCATGCCGATGAGCTGGGCCACCATCAGCACCGCAAGGATCGGGATGTAATAGGCGGGATAGGCGCCGAGCGCGTGCTGCACGTAGTAGACCGCCATGCCGGAGATAAAGTCCATGCCGCCCTGCCCGAAAAGGTAGAGCCCCAGGAAGATCAGGAACGAGCGGCTTCTGAACACGCTGGCCGCCTGCGTGAAGCTCTCCAGGAGCGTCATCTTGACGGGCTCCTTCTGCTTTTCCCAGGTGCCGAAGAACACGGTGATCGAGACCACGAAGAAGAGCACGCCGAACAGGAGCATGCAGCTCATGTACTGCGAGGGATCATAGGTCTGCTTGATGAGCATGCCCGGGACAAGTCCGCAGATGGCGGCGCCGAGCGTCGAGAACACCATACGCATGTTGGAGAATCTGGCGCGCACCGAATAGTCGTCCATCATGTCCGGGAGAAGCCCGTTATAGGGCACGCTCAGCACCGTGAAGCCCGTGTTGAACAGGCAGTACATCACGAGATAGAAGACATAGTTCGCCGTCATCGACGAGGAGTGGATATTGATCCACATGAGTACGAAGGTGATGGCGGAAGCGATGCTCCCCACCATGATGTAGAAGCGCTTCGCCCCGTACTTCGATTTGGTTCTCTCGACGATGTTGCCCATGATGGGGTCGGTGATCGCATCCCAGATCTTGCCGATCATGGGGATCGTACCGGCCAGAACGGGGTTCATGCCGAGAGCGTCCGTCAGGAAGACGAGAAAGAACGCATTGATGATAACGAAACATCCGCCTCCGAAAATCTCTCCCACGCCGTAAGTCAGTCTGTTGAAGAAGCCGTAATTGGGCTTTCTGCCGCTGATCCTTTCTTCCATTGTACCCTCCTGTTTGCACCGCGCTCCGCGCGCGGACGTATTCCATGGATGATTTTAACAGGTTTCGCTTGATTCCGCAAGTCGATCATCTGCTGTTTGTTTCGGATTTCATGCCTAGCAGTGGCCGGGAAACGGTTTTGTTGAAAAACTCGATCAGCGGCCCCATGAAGAAGGCCGTGATGACGGTGGCGACGCCGATCGAACCAAAGAGCTGCGGGAAGCTCATGCCGGAGGACAGGCAGAGCGCGCCGCCCATGAGCACGCACGCGCTGTCCGTCAGAATACGGCAGAGGGGAAAAGCGATCCGACTCTGCTTCTCGCTCCATACCAGGGCGACGGCGTCGTAGGTGGAGACCCCCAGATCCGCCGTGAAGTAGAGAGAGGAGGCAAGGAGGATCGCCCGTCCGCCGAGTCCGAGCCCGGGTAAAAGCCGCGCGCACAGGGATTGGGAAAACTCCACGACATAACCAAGCAGGAACAGATTGATAAAGGTCGCAAGGCCGATCTTGTGCCGGTCCGCCAGGAGCGGAAAAATCAGCAGCAGGATATTGACGATCACATACAGCGTTCCGAAACGGATCGGGATCACCGCGTCAAGTCCGCTCATGAGCGCCTGAAAGGGATCTACGCCAAGCGCGGCGTGCTTGAACATCCCAACGCTCAGGCCGCACAGCACCACGCCGGAAATGCTCATGATGATCCGCTTTGTCATAGTTTTCATGTCAATACGCCTGCTCCCCGGTTTTTCGAGGCGATTATATCATGCGCCGCCGATGAAAACAAGGAAAGCTCTTCTGTCCGGCAGACAAAAGAGCTTCCTTGTGACAGGTATGAAGGATCTGTTGTTGAAACAGGGCATGGCGCTGAGGACGGGACGCGTGGAGACAGAAAAGGATGCGGATCAGTTCGAATTCTTCAGGCTTTCCGACATCTCATGAAGCTCGTCGGCCTTGGCCGTGTCCTGTTCCACGCCGCGGCCGGTCCGATACATTTCCTCGAGCATATCCAGCACATTAGGAAGGAAGCCATCGTTGGGGTAGCTTTCCTCATAGATCTCGGCGGATCTGCTGTACAGTTCAAACGCTTTTTCATAATCGCGTTCCACGCCGCTTCCGTAGTAATACATCCCAGCGAGATGGTATACCCCGTAAGGATCGGGAGGATCGGCTTCCATGGATGCGGTATACCATTCGATGGCTTTGGCGTAATCGCGCTTGGCAGAACCGAAGAAGCCGTTATAGAGATCGCCGAGCCGCACCCTCGCATCGGCGATTCCGGCCTCGGCGGCTTTAATCAAATACTCCTCAGCCTTATCGTAATCTTCCGCAGAGTACAGAAACATGTTGCCAAGGCTTAATAAAGCCTGCTCGTTTCCGGCCTCGGCGGCTTTCAGATAGTACGCCTCGGCATTCTCATAGTCGTGCTTCCGGTAGTTATAATAATTGCCAAGGAATATATAGGAGCCTGTGAAACCCATTTCAACCGATTTGTTCAGCAGAGCGAGGCCTTTTTCCTCATCCGGCTCGATCCCGGGCCTTCCGTCCAGATAAAAGTTCCCGAGATTTCTTGCCGCCCAGGCGCACCCGGCATCGATGGCCTTTTCATACCACTGCGCGGCCTGCAGATAATCCTGTTCAACGCCGTATCCCGAGGCATACAGCACGCCCATGTTGCCCATCGCGTCGGGGCTTCCCGCTTCGGCGGCCTTGGAATAATACTCGAAAGCCTTGCCGTAGTCCTTCCATTCGTCCGACGGGAAGTAATACGTGTCGCCCAGCCACAGATACGCCAGGCCGTAGCCCGCTTCTCCCGCCTTCAGATACCAGGACCTTGCCTCTTCGAGATCCACTTCGGCGCCGTCGCCGTGATAATACTTGTCGCCCAACGCGGCCATCTCTTCCGCGGATATCGCATCGGCGTCGTCGGAGGGCTGTTCCGCCGGCGCTGTCCCGGTCTGTGTCTCTTCCGGTGCGGCGGTCACGGCCGGGGTCCCCGCGGACGAGGCGCCGCAGGCGCAGAGGCCCAGAAGCATGAGCGCGGCCAGAAGCAGCGCTGTGATCCTTTTATACATGACTTTTCTCCCATGTTATCGTTATTTCCAACGATCCGGATGATTTATCCGTATCCGGATTTTTCCCAATTATATATTCCTCCTGCCACGGTGTCAACACAGAGCCGCGGCGCGCCGCCGCTCCGCGGAGAAGCGGGCCGGGGTACGGAGGCCTAGCCGCACGGAGGAAAACGCCGGAGGAGAGAATTGCATTAGGTAGCGGCAACAAAAAGCTCCTTTGCCTTTGGCAGACAAAAGAGCTTACTTGTATGGGTTTGAAAAAGCAATCGGAGCGAAAGGGAGGGTATTGACAAGTAAAAGGGCATCAAATTAATGCTTGGGAAATTCGAACTTGATATTTATCTTCCTGACGAGAGAACTGCCGTCGAGTACGATGGCATTGAATGGCACAAAAGAGATGATACAGATAAAAGCCTCTTATTTGCCATAAACATACTGTGTCCTGATAAACAAGCTAAACAGGAATGTCCTACCAGAAAAAGCTTAGATTTTGTGGCACAATTTGTGGCACAAAAAAGAAAAAATCCCTGAAATATCAAGTATTTCAGGGATTCTGGTGGAGAGTGGCGGACTCGAACCGTCGACCTTCCGCGTGTGAGGCGGACGCTCTAACCAGCTGAGCTAACCCTCCGAGGCTTGATTATGATACCATATCCCCACGCGCTTTTCAAGAGGAAATTTTCGCGTGCGTCGGG
>JAFSJZ010000102.1 GCA_017449185.1 Oscillospiraceae bacterium | reverse complement strand
GGGCAGCGAGGACGCCTATCTGCATTGGAAGAAGCAGCTCGACGGCTTCCTCGCGGCCGGCATCATCGACCGCAAGGAATATATCGCGCTGCTTGAACGGCGGCGAGACAGTTTTTAGTTTTTAGACTTTGGTTTTTAGCCTCGCTTTTCTAAATATTTCGGAGAAACAGATGAAAGATCATATCAGGGCAGCAATTATTCCGCTGATCTTTCTCGGATCGTTTTTATTCCTTGAACCATTTAGAGATACCCCGATAGCAGTTCTTTTTCTCGCGGTGCCGTACTGTATCATCGCCGGACTTGCTTTGCTTATTGTTTGGCGGAAGAAAAAACGATCCAAAGAGGAATACGAAAAACCCGTTTTTCGCGGAAACTTATTTCTGACCGTCCTGTGGCGCGGCGACTGGATCAAAACCGATGATCCCAGGAAAAGAACGCTTACTCTGATCCTGGCCAGAATGGGGATTCCGGTTGTGTTCTATGGCTCTGCTGCGTTTTTGTTTCTGAGGGATTTGACCGGAGATCCTTTGACCATATTTCTTGTTTGGTTGACGCTGGGCTTTGGCTTTTCGGCCTGGTCGATTCTCAGAAACACGATAAAAGAGGAAAGGGAAAGGCAGACGGCGCATTTACATGACAGCGGCCAGGACAGCGAGAGCGAATACGAGCGCCGGAAGAAGCAGCTCGACGGTTTCCTTGAGGCCGGCCTCATCGACCACAAGGAGTATGTCGCACAGCTAGAGCGCCGCAAGACCAACTATTGAAAAAGGTCCGGCTCCGGCACAGCGGAAGGAAAAAGGACCGAAAGGAGCAACTGTGAACGGCACGGGAACATCCGGCGGAAGAAAAAAAGTCAGTCCCGCGGCTTACGTCCTTCTCGGCGTCGTCTGCGCGATTATCCGGGTGATCAACGACGCGAACATCAAAAAGGATCTGCTGCGCCTGTTTATCGACATGGAGCTGCCGGTATCTGAGGAACAGCTTTCGGCGCGGATCGCGATCATCAGCGTCGTTCTCCTTGTGCTCGCCGTCGGCCTGATCGTCGGGATGGTCTTTTTTGGGCGCGGAAGAGCGAGCGAGCCGGCGGCGAAACACGGGATCCCCGCCGTCCGGCAGAGCGCCGGAGACGGGCGGAGCGACGAGGACGCGAAGCGGATCGCCCAGCTGGACGAATGGCTGAAAAGCGGCCTGATCGACCAGGAGGAATACCGCGCGCAGCTCGAGCGCCTGAAAAGCGAAAAATGATATGCCGGCGGATTATGCCGGCAGCACGGCGGGCAGCCGCCCCTTCACAAAAAAGGATGCCATGAAAAAAACCGTAGAAATCTATACCGACGGCGCCTGCAGCGGCAATCCGGGGCCCGGCGGCTGGGGCGCGATCCTCCGCTACAAGGGCCGGGAGCGGGAGCTCTCCGGCGGCGAGGAGCAGACGACCAACAACCGCATGGAGCTGACCGCCGTGATCCAGGCGCTGCTCGCGCTCAAAGAGAGCTGCGTCGTCGAGCTGTATTCCG
This sequence comes from Oscillospiraceae bacterium, assembly GCA_017449185.1. Taxonomy (GTDB): domain Bacteria; phylum Bacillota; class Clostridia; order Oscillospirales; family Oscillospiraceae; genus Limivicinus. The sequence goes on along the minus strand of JAFSJZ010000102.1, from coordinate 1,677 downwards.
ACTCCAAGTACGTCATCGACGCGCTGGAGAAGGGCTGGGCCTGGGGCTGGCGCAAAAAGGGCTGGATCAAGAGCGACAAAAAGCCCGCGCTCAACGTCGACCTCTGGACCATGCTGCTGGATCTGACGAGCCAGCACGAGATGCGCTACCACTGGGTCAAAGGGCACGCGGACAACGAATACAACGAGCGCTGCGACGCGCTGGCTGTGGCGGAACGGGAAAAGATCGCGGGGGGATCCCTTTGAAAAAACAGATCGACTACAACGACAGGCCGCTGCGCATCTTCGTCCGCTATATCTTCGGGCAGAAGAAGCTCTTTCTGATCGACATGGTCTGCGCGCTGCTCGTCGCGGCGATCGACCTCGTCTTCCCCTACGTCTCGCGCACCTCCATGCGCACGCTGCTGCCGGAGCGCCTCTTTCTGGCCTTCTTCACGGTGATGGCGCTGATGGGCGCGGCCTACGCGCTCAAGGCGCTGCTCTACTACGTGATCACGGTGGTCGGGCACCGGATGGGCGTGCTGGTGGAGTCCGACATGCGCAAGGACCTCTTCACGCACATGCAGAAGCTCTCCTTCAGCTTCTACGACCAGAACCGCACGGGCGTGCTGATGAGCCGCATCACGAGCGAGCTTTTCGACATCACGGAGCTGAGCCACCACGGGCCGGAGAACGTCGTCATCTGCTCGCTGACCATCGTCGGCGCGCTGGGCGTGATGTTCGCGCTGCGCTGGGAGCTGGCGCTGGTGCTGGCGCTCGCGCTGCCGCTGTGCCTGTGGTTCACGCTCAGCCAGCGCGTCCGCATGAAGCGCGCCAACGTCGAGGTCAAGCGCAAGACCGCCGAGATCACCGCCGCCATCGAGAGCGGCATCTCCGGCGTGCGCACGGCCAAGGCCTTCGCCAACGAGCACCAGGAGGAGGAGAAGTTCGACCACGCCAACGCCCTCTTCCGCGGCTCCAAGGTGGAGTATTACAAGTCCATGGGCCTCTTTATGAGCGGGATGGAGTTCACCACCGGCATCCTGCAGGTGCTGGTCGTCACGGTGGGCGGCTTGCTCATCATGCGCGGGCGGATGGACTATGTGGACCTCATCACCTTCTCGCTCTACGTGGCCTCCTTCGTCACGCCCGTGCGCAAGCTCGCGCAGTTTTCCGAGCAGTACATGCAGGGCTCCGCGGGCTTTTCCCGCTTCCTGGAGCTCATGCGCACCGAGCCCGAGATCGAGGACGCGCCGGACGCCGAAGAGCTGCCGCCGGTGCGCGGCGAGATCGAGTACCGCGACGTGAGCTTTGCCTACTCGAACGGCGTGCCCGTGCTCAGCCACGTCGACCTCAGGCTCGCGCCTGGCCGGACGCTCGCGCTGGTCGGCCCCTCCGGGGGCGGCAAAACCACGCTCTGCCAGCTCCTGCCGCGCTTTTACGAGGTCTCGGACGGCGCCGTGCTCGTGGACGGGCATGACGTGCGCTCCGTTACGCAGGAGAGCCTGAGGAAAAACATCGGCATCCTGCAGCAGGACGTGTTCCTCTTCGCGGACACGATCCGCGAGAACATCCGCTACGGCCGCCCGGACGCGACGGACGCGGAGGTCGAGCAGGCCGCGCGGCGCGCCGCCGTCCACGACGAGATCATGGCCCTCCCCGCGGGCTACGACAGCTTTGTGGGCGAGCGCGGCGTGAT
>JAFSJZ010000101.1 GCA_017449185.1 Oscillospiraceae bacterium | reverse complement strand
CGACGTGGGAGGCGTCGTTGGCGCAGACGCGCGTGGCCGTGACGGAGCCGTTGTCCTCGGCCCAGGTGTAGGTCGGCTCGCCCCAGTCATGGCCGAGCGCGGGGATGTCGTCAAGCGTCTTTTCCTGCGATGCGAAGGCGGCGTTGGTGAAGCTCGCGGTATATCTCGTTGTTCCCGCCTCGGTGCAGGTGGCCGCCTTGACTGCCGCGGCGCTTGCCGCGACGGTCTCGGTCTCGACGTGGGAGGCGTCGTTGGCGCAGACGCGCGCGGCCGTGACGGTGCTGTTGTCATCCGCCCAGGTATAGCTCGGCTCGCCCCAGTCGTGGCCGAGCGGGGGGATGTTGTCAATCGCCTTTTCCTGAGAGGCGAAAGCGGGGTTGGTGAAGGTCGCGGTATAGGTCGTTGTTCCCGCCTCGGTGCAGATGGCGGCCCTGGTCACTGCGGCGCTGGCGGCCGCGGTCTCGGTCTCGACGTGGGAGGTGTCGTTGGCGCAGACGCGCGAGGCCGTAACGGAGCTGTTGTCATCCGCCCAGGTATAGCTCGGCTCGCCCCAGTCGTGGCCGAGCGCGGGGATGTCGTCAAGCGTCTTTTCCTGCGCCGCGAAGGCGGCGTCGGTGAAGACTGCGGTATATCTCGTTGTCCCCGCCTCGGTGCAGGTGGCCGCCGTGGTCACCTCGGCGCTTGCCGCGACGGTCTCGGTCTCGACGTGGGAGGCGTCCCTTTCACAGACGCGCGAGGCCGTGACGGTGCTGTTGTCATCGGCCCAGGTATAGCTCGGCTCGCCCCAGTCGTGGCCGAGCGCGGGGCTGTCTTCGACCGTCTTCGACTGTTCCGCGAAAGCGGCGTTGGTAAAGGTCGCGGTATAGATCGTCGTGCCGGGCTCTGTGCAGGTGGCCTCGATGGTCACGGAGCTTGTGGCACGGGACTCGGTATCAACATGGGAGGCGTCGTTGGCGCAGACGCGCTCCGCGTTGACCACGCCGTTGCCCTCTGCCCAGGTATAGCTCGGCTCGCCCCAGTCGTGGCCGAGCGCCGGAGTCGGAGCGTCGTGCGAGTCGGTATAATCCGTGCCCTCGAGGGTCACGGTGCCCGTGCCCCTCACCGTGCCGGCCTCCTCACAGGTGGCGGCGGTCAGCGTGGCGATCGTGACGGAAGCGTCCAGCGTCTGCGTATAGAGCTCGTCGGGGTCGTTCTGGCAGGTGAAGGTCGCCGTCGCGGCCGAGGCGTCCTCGGCCCAGGTCCAGGTTGGGGCGTTATAGACATGATGCCACTGGGCGCTGACCGTCGTGTCGCCGGTAAGGATGACGCCCTCGCCGGGATCGCCCAGGTCCCAGGTCTGGAACAGGTAACCGTCGGGGGCTGTGAAGCTGCAGTCGGGCAGATTGAGGACGGGCGTGTCGTAATAGGCGCTTTGCCTGGCCATGGTGCCGCTGCCGCCGTTGGCGTCGAAGGAGGCCACATAGACGCATTTATAGGTCCCTGCCATGGTCGTATTGTCGAAGTTTTCCACCAGCTCGGCGGCGGTGTAGATGTCGGTCAGATTCTGGCTCCAGTGGCCGGGAGCGTCAAAGCCCGTATACTCAAGCACGCTGCTGTCGCCGAGAGTCAGCTCTTTCAGGCTGTCAAGGCCGGCAAGAAAGTCCACAGTGGAATAAAAACCTGTCATGACAAAGCCGCTGACGTCCAGACTGGTCAGCGCCGAGCAGCCGGAGAACATCCCGGCTCCCTGGGTCACGTGGGAAACGTCCGCGCCGGCAAGATCGACGGCGGTCAGCGCCGAACAGCCGTAGAACATCTCGTCCGTATTGGTCAGATTGGTCCCGCCCAAGCCGGGGAAGGTCAGGCTCGTCAGGGCGCTGCAGTTTTTAAACATGCCCTCCGCGGAGGTGACCAGGGTGGTATCAAAGCCGGAGAGATCCAGGCTCGTCAGGCTGGTGCAGCCGGAAAACATACTGCTCAGATACTCCGCCGAGGAGGTGTTGAAGGCGGAGAGATCCAGGCTTGCCAGACTGGTGCAGCCGGAAAACATGCCGATAAAGTCCGTGACGGTCCCCGTGTCAAGGTCGCTGAGGTCCAGCGTGGTCAGCGAACTGCAGTTTTCGAACATGAAGTACATTTCCGTGGCGGCGGCGGTGTTCCAGCCGGAGAGATTCAGCGACGTCAGGCTGGAGCAATTGGAGAACAGACTGGACAGATCAGCCGCGGAACTGAGGTCCCAGCCGGAGAGATTCAGCGTCGTCAAACTCGTGCAGTTCTCGAACATGCTGTTCAGTTTGGTCACGCTGGCCACGTTCCAGCCGGACAGGTCCAGACTCGTCATGGAGGAACAGTACGCGAAGAGCATGGACAGGGAGGTGACGTTGTCCGTGCGGAAGCCGCCCACGTCGAAGCTCGCGGCCTTGACCCCGAAGAACATGCCGGTGTGGCCCCCGGTGCCGTTGACTGTTCCCAGGAACCGGACAGCGGTGATGTCCTCCCTCTGGCTGTACCAGGGCCAGTCGGTGTATCCGCGGCCGGGGTGGTCGACATAGCTGTAGGTTTTGTTATAATCGCCGATCAGCAGCGTGGTCCCCTCGATGCGCCAGGGCACGCCGTCATAAAGCTGCGCTGCGGTGTATTCGGCGGTGAGCCACAGGCCGGAGCTTTGATTCGTGAGATCAAACTCATCGCCGGGGAATCGATAGTCCTCCCCATCCATGATGGGGTAGCTCCAGCGCCAAAAGACATTCCCGTCCGTAGCCGCGATGGTGCCGCCCGGCTCGGGGATAATGTAGTTGGTCGGCCGCTCGGAGTACAGAAAGATCTCTTCGGGCATGGTGCCGATGCCGGTACCCGGTTCAAATCCCACCACGAATACGCGCTGATAGGTCCCGGCCGCGGGAGCCGCCATCAGATCCGCGGAGTCCACATAAGAGCTCAGATCCGTGCTCCAGTAGTAGGACAGTCCCGCGCCGGTGAGGACATTGTCCGTACCCAGGATCAGCGTATCCAGGCTGTCTGTCTGGTCGAGCATGTGGTCGGACGTGGCGCCGGTCATGGTGAAGCCGCTCAGATCCAGGCTGGTCAGACTGCCGCAGTACCAGAACATCCCCTCCGCATTATTCAGAGCGTTGAACGCGCCCGTGGTGAGGGTGGTCAGCAGGGGGCAGTCGTAAAACATATAGGACGCGTTCGTCACATTCTCGGTGTCAAGGGCGGAGATGTCGAGGCTCGTCAGGCTGGAGCAGTTGGCGAACATCCCCGCCATATCGCTCACATCCCCCGAATGAAGATTGCCCAGGCCGCTGACGCCTGTCAGAGAGCTGCAGTCTTCGAACATGGACGTGAGATTGTCCGATACGGCGATATTGCCGGTAAAGCTCACGGTGACGATATCGGCGCGGAAGCTGTTCCAGGGATAGTCTGAGGCGGCGGTGTAGCTGCAGCTGATGACGTATGCCCCGCCGTCGCCCACGGTGAGGGCGCCGGTCTCGTCGTCAAAGGTCCAGGGCACGCCCAGCCAGTCGCCGGCGGTGATGGCGTCGGTGACGGTGATGCGGTAGCTCACGCCGTTGATCTCGACGTCCATCCACTCGGTGCTGGTGAAGGCGCGGTGGAGCGTCACGGTCCACACTCCGTCTGCCTGAACGGCGGAGAACAGGCTCTCGTCGCTGCAGGCCACGGCGCTCACGTCGCCGGAGAGGCCCACGGCGGACAGGATGTCGGCCAGCGGCACGCTGCTCCCGCCCGGGAGGACGCAGGTCATGGCGTCATAGGTGAATTCCACGGTGTAGCAGGAAAAACCGTCCGTCTGCGCCGTGACGACGGAGCCCGATTCGCTCACCGGCAGCTCCTGCGCGCGGAGCGCGCCGTCGTTGTCGGTGACGTGATAGAGCTGGGCGCCCAGCTTGGGATCGGCCGTCGCGGCAGGCTTCGCCGTACCCTCCGCCAGGACCGGAAAGCCCCCGGGGGAGAGCACTGCGAGCATCGCGGCGACCAGAAGGATGCCTATGAGATTTTTCACCGTCTTCTTCAAGTGCATTCTCACTCTTTTTATTGCCTTGCGGCGAGGCGCCCCCTGCGGGGCAAGCGGACGGAAAAACGGACGGGGCTTCAGGCGAAGAACTCGCTGCCCCAGGTATCGCTCTGCGCCATGCGCTCGACGTCTTCGATCTCGACGTCCGCGAGCGCGTTTTCCAGATAATCGACGAGCCGCTCCTCGATCTGGCCGTTCTTCGCCATGTCGCGCAGGATGGCAAAGGCTTTCGGGCGGGGAATCGGCTTTTTATACGGCCGGTCGGTGCAGGTGAGCGCGTCGAACACGTCCACCACCGTGAGGATCCGGCTCTCAAGCGGCAGCTCCTCCGCCGTGAGATGCGACGGATAGCCCCGGCCGTTGAGCAGCTCGTGGTGCGTGGCGGCAAAGCGCCGCGCCTGCGCGTATTTGGGGTTGAAGCGCACCTTGCTGAGGATGCGGTCCGTCATCACGACGTGACTCTCCATCGTTTTGCGCTCTTCGTCGGTGAGCGTGCCCTTGCGGATCAGCAGGCAGCGCGCCTCCTCCTCCGTCAGATAGGGCGTTTGCGTCCCGTCCGGCGCCTCGTAGGTCTTCTTCGCGATCGCGCCGAGCTTTTCGAGGTCCTCGTCCGGCAGGAAACCGGCGCTGTTTTTCGCCTCGATCAGCGCCAGATCTGCGGCGAGCTCGCCGCGCAGGCGCGCGGCCTCCTCCTCCGTCAGACGGCCGGCGAGCGCGTCGCGCTCGTACCAGGCGTCAAGCAGACGGAAGCGCTGCCTCACGGTCTCCAGCCGCTCGTCCAGGCGCGTGGCCTTGTTCATGACGGCGAGCGGCACGATCATCTTGCCGATATCGTGCAGTGCGGCGGCGAGGACGAGCTGTTCGCGCCTGGCCTCGTCAAAGCTTTCCTCCGTCCTGCCCTCGCGGTGCAGGCGGTTGATCTCCTCGGCGACGAGCTCGGCGTAGATCGTGACCTTGCGGGTGTGGGTGCCGTTGTAGGGCGTCCTCTCGTCGACCGCGGTGGCGAAGGCCTGCACGAAGGAAAACATCTGCGCCTTGATCTCGTTTACATAGAGCATGTTGGACAGCGACACCGCCGTCATCGAGCCGAGAGACTGGAGGATGAACTCGTCCTCCTCCGTGAATCGGATGAAGCCGTTCTCTTTGTCCAGCTTGTTGATCAGCTGCAGCACGCCGATGAGCTCGCCCTCCGCGTCCTCGAGGGGCACGACGAGCATCGAGCCGGTGCGGTAGCCGGTCATCGCGTCGTAGCGCCGCGGGCCGGAAAAGTCGAAACGGTCGGAGTGATAGACGTCCGGGATGTTGATGAGCTCGCGGTGCAGCGCGGAGAAAGCGCACACGTTCTCCTCGCGCAGCGCCACGGGCGGCAGATCGATCGGCTCGCCCTGCTCGCCGCGGCTGACGCCCTGCGAGAGCGTTTTCATCACCTTGAAATGCAGTTTCCCGTCGCGGAAGAGATACAGCGTGCCCGCGTCGCAGCCGGTGATCTCCATGGCTGTGCGCAGCAGCTTTCCAAACAGCAGGTTCTTGTCTTTTTCGGCGCTCAGCGCGATCCCGAGACGGACGACCTCGCGCAGATTGGCTTCACTGAGCATATTCTGTTCTCCTTTTTTGCGTGCGGTTCAGTCGAAGGGGTACAGGCGGTTTTCTTTCATATAGGCCAGAGAGGCGCGCTGCTTCTCGAGCGGGCCCACCTCGATGAGCACGGAGGGCCGGCACGGCAGGGCGCGCGCGGCACGGTCATAGATCGTCCAGTCGCACGCACCGCGGCCGACCGCCTCGTGCAGGTCGCTTCGGCCGTCATGGTCGTTGACGTGCAGGTGGCGGATGTGGGGGGCAAGACGCTCACACCAGCGCTCCGCCGGCTCCGTCTCGCCGAAGACGGACGCGTGCGCCCAGTCGAGGCACACACCGAAGCGCGGCAGGTCGGCGAGCTCGTCCGCGAGGGCGAGCAGCAGATCGGAGCGCATGTCGAACATGTTCTCCATCAGGATCTCCAGCTCGGGATAGGCCTCCGCGGTCTTTCGCCAGAAGGCGGCGTTGCGCCGCAGCCAGTTTTGTTCATAGGGCGCGGAGAGAAAATTCGGGATCGTCCCGGTGTGGAACACCGCGCCGCGCACGCCGAGCGTGCGCGCGATCGAGAGACTCTGCATTACGCGCGCCTCCGAGACGCGGCGGATCTGCGGATCGTCGCTGTGCACGGTCACGTCGTAGAAGGCGCCGTGCAGCGTGTCGCGGCTTCTGTCGCGCGGCTGCGCCAGATACAGCGCGACGCGCCTTTCGCAGCTCTCCGCGTCGTCAAGCAGCGCGGGGGCGAAGAAATCGTTGTATTCCAGGCACGCGCCGTATTCCTCCGCCAGAGCGAGAGAGTCCCGCAGGTGCAGCGGATCGGGGATCAGATGCAGCGCGCCCATTTACAGCACCTCGTCGAGCTGATAGACGATGATCTCGTTGTTCTTGCCCTTGAGCGGGATCGCGCCGATCTCCGTGACGCGGATCCGGTCGCCCAGCGCGTCGCGCACGGCCTGACTGATCAGGATCTGGCCGCGCTTGGCGTTGCTCTCGAGACGCGCGGCGGTGTTGACGGTGTCGCCGATCGCGGTATAGTCCATGCGGAAATCGCAGCCGACGTTGCCCACGACCGCGTCGCCGCAGTTCACGCCGATGCCGAAGCTGACGCTGCGGCCGAAGCGCTCCATGAGCTTTTTCTCCAGCGCGTCGCTGCCCGCGGCGATGTCCCGCGCCGTGCAGACCGCGCGGTAGATGTAGTCGTCCAGATCGAAGGGGGAGTTGAATACGGCCATCGTCGCGTCGCCGACGAATTTGTCCAGCGTGCCGTTGTTTTTGAAGATGGATTCGGTCGTCAACGCGAGATACTCGTTGAGGATCTCGACGACCTGCTCGGGGTCGAGCCCCTCGGACATCGTGGTGAAGCCGCGGATGTCCACGAACAGCACCGCGATGTGCCGCTTCTCGCCGCCGAGACGGATCGTGAAGTCGTTCTTCGCGGCGACCTCGTCGACGATCTGCGGCGCGACGTAGCGCTTGAAAGCGTTGAGGATGCGCCGCTTGCGCAGCAGCTCGGCAAGATAATCGACGCCCAGATGCACGATATATACGCCCAGCACGCCGAGCAGCGGCTCGATGAGCGAGAGCGCGCGGCCGCCGTTGTACAGCAGCTTCGCCGCGACAAGGTAGAGGGCGATCAGCGCCGCGCCGAGCAGCGCCGAGTGCGTGATCTTCATCTTCCGCACGGCGAGGAAATATCCGGCCGCCAGGACCGCCGCGATCAGCGCGCCGAGCGCGCGGCTGACGTAGAGCGCCGTCCGGCCGCGCAGGATCGCCTGAAGAATGTTGGCCTGGATCTCCACGCCGTACATCTGCGCGCCGCGCTGCACGGCGGCGTTGTACGCATCCTGCATGCCGGGAGCGTAGGCTCCGACAAAGACGACGGAGCCGGCAAAGTTGGCCGCGTCGACCGTGCCGTCAAGCACGTCGTACAGGGAGATCACCTCATAGGCGCCGCCCTGACCGCGGTTTTTGGCCGTATAGGTAAAGAGAAAACGCCCGTGGCTGTCCGTCTGAGGCAGCGTGAGGGGCTCGCCCGTCAGCTCCGCAAGACGCAGTGCGGTCTCGGCGGGCAGGGAATAGATCCGCTCGCCGTTATAATCCGCATACAGCTGGGCCTGACGCACGAACTGGTCGCGGTCGGTGACCGTGTTGGCAAAGCCGCTGAAGGAAACCGCCCGCAGCGCCTCGTAGGGGTATTCCACCATCTCGACGTGGTCGCGGTCCTGCGAGATCTTGCCGCCGTCGGCGCTCAGACGCATGCGATAGACCATGTTGGAGGCGGTGACGACGTTGCCGCCGCTCTCGCAGGCCGCGGCAAAGGCCGCGTCGCCGCTCTCGTCGCGCTCGCTGATATACATCACGTCAAAGACGATCAGCAGGGGGGAGGCCTCGCTCTCCGCGTCCAGCAGACTGACCAGCTCGGCGGGAATCTCGCGCGACCAGTCGGCGGGGTTGCCGTATGCCGCGATCGTCTTCTCGTCGATCGCCAGGATGCAGATCCGGCTGTCCGGAACCGCCGCACTCTGATACAGGGGGTCGGCGATGAGCTTGTCGAGACTGAAAAGGATCTGAGAAAAGCTTAAAACAAACACAAGCACAAAGACCGCCGCGGTCTTCAGGGCGGTGGTGAGGATGCTGTTCTTCTTCATGCTTCCAAGCTCTCCCTTCCCGGCACGGCTGTCTGAGGCGCTTCACGCCCGTGCGCGGATGTCAGTTAATTAAGCATATAATACTACCATGTTATACCTTATTAGAACATTATATCTGACAAGCCCCCAAAAAGCAATCATTTCCCGAGCGTTTCAACAAAAAAATAGCCTGAGGCGAAACGCCTCAGGCTGTCGACAGCTTTCCTTTATGTCTGCTCAGTCGGCGGAGTTGCATCCTGTGCAAAAACGGGTTCTGTCAGAAAGCGGATCAGATAAGACATCACTGCGCTGACGGAAGGACGGTTAAGGGCAAAAAACAGCAAAAAACGGCCTGTTTTCCACAGACCGTTTATGCTATACTTTCAAATAAACGGGAACACCTTACTCCTTTGAAAAGAGGTCCTGAACATGAACTATCTGGGAATTTCGTACGAGTATCAGAACAAGCCTGCGCTGGACAGGAGCTTCATTCCCTTCGGCGTTTGGGCAAAGGCGTACCTCGAAGGCGCGGAGCGTCCCTTCAAGGTCGCGCTCGAGCGGGAGGCGGGACGCGTGTCCGTGTTCTCATCGCGCCTGCGCGGTGAGGAGTATGCCGAGGCCAACCTGCGCTACATGGAACGATACGTCAAGTTTCTGCTCTGGAGCGTCGGCGGCTGGCGCGTGACGATCTGCGGCTGCCCCGAGACGGCGGAGAAGCTCAAAGCGATCTACTGCAGGGGCGGCGCGCGCGATTTCGATTACAACTTCGAGTTCGACGTCTTCGAGCGCGAATTCGAGCTGGTGATCTGCGAGGAAAAGGATTTTCCCGCCGCCAACGAGCAGGCCAAGTCCATCGGCGGTCATCTCGAGGGCTGCCGCATCGGCTTTGACGCCGGCGGCTCGGACCGCAAGGTCAGCGCCGTCATCGACGGCGCGAGCGTCTATTCCGAGGAGGTCGTCTGGTTCCCCAAGCAGAGCGCCGACCCGACCTATCAGTACAACGGCATTGTCGAGGCCTTCAAGACCGCCGCGTCGAAGATGCCGCGCGTGGACGCCATCGGCGTGTCCTCCGCCGGCGTCTTCGTGGGCAACAGTCCGATGGTCTCGTCGCTGTTCATCAAGGTCCCGCGCGATCGGCGCGAGGAGGTCAAGAGCGTGTACGACCGTGCGGCGAAGGAGATCGGCGACGTGCCGATCGTCGTCGCCAACGACGGCGACGTGACCGCGCTTGCTGGAGCGATGAGCCTTTCCTCCGGCGCTGTCATGGGCATCGCCATGGGCACGAGCGAGGCCGCGGGCTACGTCACGCCGGACGGCAAGATCCTCGGCTGGTTCAACGAGCTGGCCTTCGCCCCCGTCGACCTCCAGCCGGACGCGCCCGAGGACGAGTGGTCGCACGATTTCGGCGTGGGCTGCAAATACTTTTCACAGGACGCCGTCATCCGCCTCGCTCCGCGCGTAGGCATCGCGCTGTCCGACGAGCTGAGCCTGGCCGAAAAGCTCAAGGCCGTGCAGAAGCTCGCCGAAGAGGGCCACGAGGGCGCGCGGCAGATCTTCGTGACGATCGGCGCCTACCTGGGGCACACGCTGTCGCTTTACGCCGCGTTCTACGATCTGCGCTGTCTGCTGGTGCTCGGCCGCGTGGCCTCGGGCATCGGCGGCGATCTGCTGATCGAGGAATGCAACCGCGTCCTGCGCGAGGAATATCCTTCCCTGGCTGAGAAGATCACCGTTATGCTGCCGGACGAGAAAGCCCGCCGCGTGGGCCAGAGCATCGCCGCAGCCAGCCTGCCGGAGGTCTGATATGCTTTTTACAAACGCCATCGTCTTTACGCCCGAGGGCTTTCGATACGGCGGCTTCGCCGTGGAGGACGGGCGCTTTGCCGAGGTCTTTTCCGGCGAGCGCGCCGGGGGGATCGACCTCGGCGGCGCGCAGGTGATCCCGGGTCTGGTGGATATCCACACCCACGGAGCGGCCGGCGCGGACTTCTCCGACGGCGACGCCGAGGGGCTGCGCCGGATGGCCGCGCATCTCGCGCGCTGTGGGGTGACGAGCTTTGCCCCGACCTCGATGACCCTGCCCTATGAGACGCTCGCAGCCGCCTTTGCGACCGCTGCCGAGCTGCGGGAGAACAGGCCGGAGGGCTGCGCGCGCGTCATGGGCGTGCACATGGAGGGACCCTACTTCTCGGAAAAGAAAAAAGGCGCGCAGAACGCCGCCTATCTCAAAGCGCCGGACTTCGAGGGCTTCCGCGCCCTGTACGAGGGCTGCGGCGGTCTGGTGCGCATCGTGGATCTGGCGCCGGAGCTCGCCGGCGCGGCGGACTTTGCCGCAAGGGCAAAAGAGCTCTGCACGGTCTCCGTCGCGCACACCGACGCAAATTATGAGGAGGCCGCCGCCGTATTCGACGCAGGCGCGAGCCATCTCACGCACCTGTACAACGCCATGCCGCCGATCCATCACCGCAAACCGGGCGTGATCGGCGCGGCCTCCGAGCGCGAGGGGGTGATCGCCGAGCTCATCTGCGACGGCCTTCACGTCCATCCCAGTTCCGTACGCATGGCCTTCCGGCTCTTCCCGGGCAGGATCTGCCTGATCTCCGACTCGCTGCGCTGCTGCGGCATGCCGGACGGGGAGTATGAGCTCGGCGGCCAGCAGGTCTTCCTCTCCGGCGGCGTCGCCCGCCTCGCGGACGGCACGATCGCCGGCGCGGCCAGCGATCTGTTTACGGACCTGCGCAACGCGGTCGCCTTCGGCGTCCCGCGGGAGGAGGCTGTCTCCGCCGCAACGATCCGTCCCGCGCGGGAGATCGGCTGCGAAGGCGAGATTGGCTCGATCGAGAGAGAAAAGCTTGCGGACTTTGTCGTCTGCGGCGAGGATTTTTCTTTGCGCGCGGTCTATATCGGAGGAAAGCGGGTATAAACCGCAATAAACATGCATGGCGGCCGATCCTTCGGGATCGGCCGCCATGTTTAATCGACAACCGTCAGCATTTCGACCGCGGACAGGAGGCGTGTACGAGCACACGGCTTTTTTGCTGAACGGAGACCAAACAAGATATCTCAGTCTGTCTTGACAGCAGGGAGACACATCGGTAAAATAATCATATATTGAGCTGCGGAGTTTGATGCGCAGCTTTTTCAAGAGGCAGGAGAACAAGACCATGATCGATCTGAAAAAAACGGTCTTGGGCATCGAGCTCGGCTCGACCCGCATCAAGGCCGTTCTCATCGACGGGCGGCATCTGCCCATCGCCTCGGGCGATTTTGAATGGGAAAACCAATTTGTGAACGGCGTCTGGACCTATTCCATGGACGCCGTCCACAGCGGTCTGCAGACCTGCTTTGCCAGGCTCCGGGCCGACGTAAAGGAAAAATACGGAGCGGAGCTCGCAACCGTGGGCGCGATCGGTGTGTCCGCGATGATGCACGGCTACCTGCCCTTCGATCGGGACGGGAAGCAGCTTGCGGAGTTCCGCACCTGGCGCAATACCATCACCGGCGAGGCCGCCGAAAAGCTCACCGACCTCTTCGGCTTCAACATCCCCCAGCGCTGGAGCATCGCCCACCTGTATCAGGCGATCCTCAACGGCGAGGAGCACGTGAAAGACGTCGCCTTCCTCACGACGCTCGCCGGCTATATCCACTGGCGTCTCACCGGCGAGAAGCTCATGGGCGTGGGCGAGGCCTCCGGCATGTTCCCGATCGACAGCGCAGCGCTCGACTATGACGAGGGCATGGTGCGGAAGTTCAAAGCCCTTACGGGCGTCGATCTGCGGGCCATCCTTCCGAAGGTCCTCCCCGCCGGCGAGAGCGGCGGGACGCTGAGCGCGGAGGGCGCGCGCTTCCTCGACCCGAGCGGCACGCTGCGCCCCGGAATCCCGGTGGCCCCCTGCGAGGGCGACGCGGGCACCGGCATGGCGGCGACGAACTCCGTGCGCGTCCGCACCGGCAACGTGTCCGCGGGCACCTCGGACTTCGCGATGATCGTCACGGACAAGCCTCTCGGCGTCCACCGGGAGATCGATATGGTCACCACGCCCGCAGGCGCGCCCGTGGCCATGGTACACTGCAACAACTGCACCAGCGACATCAACGCCTGGGTCGGTCTCTTCTCGGCCTTCGCCGAGGCTATCGGCGCGCCGCAGGAGAAGGGGAAGCTTTTCACCCTGCTCTTCCGTAAGGCGCTCGAGGGCGAGGCGGACTGCGGCGGACTGATGAGCTTCAACTACTATTCCGGCGAGGGCGTGACCGACCTCGACGAGGGCCGGCCTCTCTTCGCCCGGACGCCGAACGCGAACTTTACGCTGGAAAACTTCATGCGTACGCATCTGCTTTCGGCGCTCGCCACGCTCAAGATCGGCCTCGACATCCTCACGCAGACCGAAGGGGTCGAGATCGACAAGCTCTGCGGCCACGGCGGCTTCTTCAAAACGCCGGAGGTCGGCCAGCGCATGCTCTCCGCGGCGGTCGGCGCCCCGGTCTCCGTCATGGAGACGGCGGGCGAGGGCGGCCCCTACGGCATGGCGCTGCTCGGCGCGTATATGCTGTGGAGAGACGAGGGCGAGAGCCTGGAGGATTATCTGGATAATAAGGTCTTCGCCGAGGCAAAGTCCGTCACCCTGACGGCGGACGAGGCCGACATCGCGGGCTTCGACGCCTTCCTCGGCCGTTACAGAAAGGCGCTCGGCGTGGAGCGCACGGCCATCGAGGTGCTGTGATATGCTTGAGGAACTGAAAAAACAGGTATGCGAGGCCAATCTCCTTTTGCCGAAATACGGCCTCGTGACCTTCACCTGGGGCAACGTCTCGGGCATCGACCGGGAGAGCGGCCTCGTCGTCATCAAGCCCTCCGGCGTGCCTTACGAGGGAATGAGCGTCGAAGATATGGTCGTCGTCGACCTCGAGGGGAAGCTGGTCGAGGGCAAATGGAAGCCCTCGAGCGACACACCCACCCACGTCGAGCTCTACAAGGCCTTTCCCGACTGCGGCGGCATCGTCCACACGCACTCCCGCTGGGCGACCACCTTCGCCCAGGCGGGGCGCGGGATCCCGGCCATGGGCACGACGCAGGCGGATTATTTCTACGGCGAGATCCCCTGCACGCGTCCGATGACGGAAGCGGAGATCCGCGGAGAGTACGAAAAGGAAACCGGAAAGGTCATCGTCGAGACCTTCGCCGGGCGCGATCCCGCCGCCGTCCCCGGCGTGCTCGTGCTCAGCCACGGGCCCTTCGCCTGGGGCAGGGACGCGATGGAGGCGGTGCACAACGCCGTCGTCATGGAGGAGGTCGCCTTCATGGACTGGCACGCCATGATCCTCGAGCCGGAGCGCGGCCCGATGCAGCAGAGTCTGCTCGACAAGCACTACCTGCGCAAGCACGGCAAAAACGCCTATTACGGCCAGGGCTGAAAAGCTCGCGAAAACATTCAATTTTGTGCAAAACCGCCTTGACAGTCACGGCTCGGTTTTTGTAAAATCTGTTTAGAAAAGCGTTCCGCGCCTTTTCCGGAAAAAGGCAGTCTGCCGGCCGGCGCGGGAGCGGAACCCGGCAATTCAGGCCGCCGGAGGCCTGAAACCGTAAAGCAAATAAATCTCTCGGGTTTGGAGGGGAAAACTTGTCAGATATCATTTTGGAAATGAGGAACATCACCAAGGAATTCCCCGGCGTCAAAGCCCTCGACGACGTGAACTTTTCCGTCGAACGGGGCAGCATCCACGCGCTGGTGGGTGAAAACGGCGCCGGCAAATCCACGCTGATGAACGTCCTCAGCGGTTGGTATCCCTACGGCAGCTACTCCGGAGACATCGTATACGAGGGAGAAGTATGCAAGTTCTCCAACATCAAGGACAGCGAAGGCCGCGGCATCGTCATCATCCACCAGGAGCTGGCGCTCGTGCCCTATATGAGCATCGGCGAGAACATGTTCCTGGGCAACGAGCAGGGCAAAAAGTACGCGATCGACTGGGACAAAACGCACGCCGAGGCGACGAAGTATCTCAAGATCGTCGGCCTGAGCGAGTCGTCGAAGACGCTGATCAAGGATATCGGCGTCGGCAAGCAGCAGATGGTCGAGATCGCCAAGGCGCTGGCAAAGAACGCCCGCCTGATGATCCTCGACGAACCGACCTCCTCCCTGAACGAGGAGGATTCCCAGGCGCTGCTGGATCTGCTGCTCGAGTTCAAAAAACAGGGCATGACCTCGATCATCATCTCCCATAAGATCAACGAGGTCTCCTACGTCGCGGACGACATCACGATCCTGCGCGACGGCAAGACCATTGAAACGCTGCACAAGGGCGTCGACGACATCAGCGAGGACCGCATCATCCGCGGCATGGTCGGCCGCGAGCTGTCTGACCGTTTCCCGGCCCGCCACGGCGTCCAGATCGGCGAGACGGCGCTGGAGGTCGAGCACTGGAACGTCTATCACCCGATCTACACGGAGAAGAAGGTCATCGACGACATCTCCTTCCATGTCCGCAAGGGCGAGGTCGTGGGCTTCGCCGGCCTGATGGGCGCGGGGCGCACGGAGATGGCCATGTCGATCTTCGGCCGCAGCTACGGCACGGAGATCTCCGGCACCGTGAAGATCCACGGCAAAGAGGTCAAACTCCACTCGCCGCGGCAGGCGATCGACGCGGGCCTAGCCTACGTCACCGAGGACCGCAAGGGCAGCGGACTGATCCTCTCAAATCCGATCTCGATCAACACCACGCTCGCAAACCTCAAGGGTGTGACGAAAAACGGCGTGATCGACCACGACAAGGAGCTCGCGGTGGCCGAGGAATACCGCAAAAAGCTCAACACTAAGACGCCTTCGGTGCTGCAGCATGTGGGCAACCTCTCCGGCGGCAACCAGCAGAAGGTGCTGCTTGCCAAGTGGATGTACACCGACCCGGACATCCTGATCCTCGACGAGCCCACGCGCGGCATCGACGTCGGCGCCAAATACGAGATCTATTGTATTATCAATGATCTGGTGGCGGAGGGCAAATCTGTCATCATGATCTCATCGGAGCTTCCGGAGGTCCTGGGCATGAGCGACAGGATCTACGTTCTCAACGAGGGGCGCATCGTCGGCGAATTTGACCGGAAGGATGCCACCCAGGAAAAGATCATGGCGAGTATTCTCGCGACCGATACGGCAGCAAAGGAGCAGAAGAAATGACGACTAAAACGAAAATCCTGAACTTTGTTCAGAAGTACACGATGATCATCGCGCTCGTGCTGGTGACCGCCTTCTTCGCCTGGCGGACCAACGGAAAGATCCTGATGCCCCAGAACATTACGAACATCATCTCCCAGAACGCCTACGTGTTTGTACTGGCCACCGGCATGCTGCTGTGCATCCTTACGGGCGGCAACATCGACCTGTCCGTCGGCTCCGTGGTCTGCTTTGTCGGCACGGTCGGCGCGGTCCTGATGCACCGCGAGCTCAACTTCTGGCTGGCCGTGCTGGTCATGCTCGTCGTCGGTCTTCTCATCGGCGCGTGGCAGGCTTTCTGGATCGCCTATGTCAAGGTACCGCCCTTCATCACGACCCTCGCGGGCATGCTGATCTTCCGCGGCCTGTCCAACGTGGTGCTCCAGGGCAAGACCATGTCGGTCACCAACGAGAAGTTCGTCCAGATCTTCGGCGGCGGCGCCAACTGCTATGTGCCGGATCTCTTCCACGGCCAGGGGCTCAACCTCCTGTGCCTGGTGGTCGGCATCATCGCCTGCGCGCTCTATCTGTTCTTCACGATCCGCAACTCCGCTACCCGCCGCAAGGCCGGACTGGAGACCGCGCCTCTTTACGTCACGCTGATCAAGGCGGTCATCATCGTCGCGGTCATCATGTTCTTCACGCTCCGCCTCGCCCAGTACAAGGGTCTGCCCATGGCGCTGATCTGGGTCTTCGGCGTGGTGCTGATCTACACCTACATCACCTCGAAGACGACGGTCGGCCGCTATCTCTACGCCATCGGCGGCAACGAGACGGCCACCAAGCTCTCCGGTATCGACACAAAGAAGATCTACTTCTTCGCCTACGCCAACATGGGCCTGCTTGCGGGCCTGGCCGGCATCCTCACGATCGCCCGTCTGACCTCGGCCCAGCCGACCTACGGACAGAACTACGAGATGGACGCCATCGGCTCCTGCTTCATCGGCGGCGCCTCCGCCTACGGCGGCGTCGGCACCGTGCCGGGCGTCATCATCGGCGCGCTGCTGATGGGCGTTATCAACATCGGCATGAGCATCATGGGCGTCGACGCCAACTATCAGAAGGTCGTCAAGGGCCTCGTGCTGCTGGCCGCCGTTATCTTCGACGTCATCTCCAAGAAGAAGAACACCTGATACAATACAAGCGCAGCGGAGGGGGGGG
>JAFSJZ010000100.1 GCA_017449185.1 Oscillospiraceae bacterium | reverse complement strand
ATCATCTCCGCCTCGCGGCGCGACATGATCGGCGCGACGATCTATCTCGTCGGGCGCGACGCGCTGACGAACGAGCTGCTTTCGAATGCCATGTCCTGTTCGATGTGCAAGCGCCAGATCATCAACGCCGGTATCGAGAAGGTCGTCATCCGCTCCACGCCGACGGAATACCGCACGATCGACGTGCAGGAGTGGATCGACAACGACGACTCCATCTTCGATCTGAGCCTGTAAGGAGGGACAGCATATGAGCAAGAACGTTATCTTCTGCTTTTCCGGAACCGGCAACTGCCTGGATATCGCCAAAAACATCGCCAAAGCGCTGGGCGACACGGATATCGTGATGATGCGCCGCGCCCCCGCGGTGCGCGACGTGCACGAGGCCGAGCGCGTCGGCTTCGTCTTCCCCTGCTACGCGGGCGGTCTGCCCGGCGACGTGGAGAAATTCGCGCGCAGTCTCTTCGTCAGCCCGAAGTCCTACACCTTCGGCGTGGTCAGCTACGCGGGCTACCCCGGCGTGGGCCTGTCCAAGCTCAACGAGATCATCCCGCTGAACTATCACGCGGGCATCTCGCATCAGAGCGCCTGCATCTGGCTGATGCCGCACACGATGATGTTCCCGGTCCTCACGCCCGAGAAGGCGCAGAAACGCTCGGAGGAGCTCGCCGCGAAGATCGCGGAGGATGTGAAGAGGGGCGTTGTCTCGGACAAGAAGCCCTCCGCCCCGCTCTTCAACAAGATCGAGGCCTCCGTCTGGCCCAAGCTCGCGCCGAAGAAGGCCGCGGCCTTCGCTGTCAGCGGCAAGTGCATCGGCTGCGGCCAGTGCGCCGCGCTCTGCCCAAAGGGCAACATCAAAATGGTCGCCGGCCGGCCGGACTTCGGCACCGACTGCGTCCAGTGCCTGAGCTGCCTGCAGTTCTGCCCGAAGGAGGCCATCCACATGGGCGGCGTGACAGTCAAACGCGAGCGCTGGCACAACCCGAACGTCACCGCCCTGGAGCTGAACGAGAAGATTATCCATATCGACTGAAACAAAGCCTTCGCCGGAGGGATCGCCCTCCCGGCATCAAGAGAGGAGACACGACATGTCCGACGCGCTGAACATCATTCAGGATCCGACCCTGACCTATCATCAGGAACTGCTCGCCCTGGCCCGCCTGGGCGAGAGCACCGACGATTCCCTGCGCTATTCCGATGCCTATTACGAGGCGAAGAAGAAGGGCGCGCTCTGCGATCTCAACGAGGGCGTGATGCCCTATCGCCCGCGCTATATCTGCCCCGACTATTCGCTGCTCTTCGAGAAGGGCTGCAAGTTCCTCGCCCTCGAGCCGCCGAAAGACCTGCTCGAGGCGGTGAACGCGCTGGAGATCTTCTACTGCCACGTCCCCTCGATCACGAGCTTCCCCGTGTATCTGGGCGACCTCGACAAGCTGCTCGAGCCCTTTGTCGTGAAAGAGGACCGCGCCTTCGCCAAGAAGGTGCTGGGTCTGTTCCTGCGCAACATCGACCGCGTGCAGACAGACTCCTTCGTCCACGCCGACATCGGCCCCGAGGACAGCGTGACGGGCCGGCTGCTGCTGGAGCTGACCGAGGAGATGCAGCTGGCGATCCCGAACCTGACGCTGCGCTACGACCCGGAGCGGACGAGCGACGATTTCGCGCTCGCGTGCGTGAAATGCATGCTCAAAACGGCCAAGCCCTCCTTTGCCAACCACCGCCTGTTCGTCTCCGAATGGGGTGAGGACTACGCCATCGCCTCCTGCTACAACGGGCTGTCGATCGGCGGCGGCGGCTTCACGCTGCCGCGCCTGAGGCTCTACGAGTGCGCGCTGGACGCGAAGAGCCCCGAGGATTTCCTCGCGCGCGAGCTGCCGCGGCACATCGACCTGCAGCTCGAGTACATGGACAAGCGCGTGAAATTCATCGTCGAGCAGTCGAGCTTCTTCAAGACCAATTTCCTCGTCACCGAGGGCTTTGTGAAGCAGGAGAACTTCACCGGCATGTTCGGCGTCGTCGGCCTGGCCGAGTGCTGCAACTATCTGCTGGGCATCACCGATAAGAAGAAGGGCTTCGGCATGAACGACGAGGCCACTGCGCTGGGTTTGAAGATCATGGACGCGATCGATGCGCGCGTCAAGGCGCACGAGGCGCCCTACTGCGACGCCTATGGCCACCGCTACCGCCTGCATGCGCAGGTCGGCATCGACAGCGACGGCATGGACGACTCGCCCGGCACCCGCATCCCGATCGGCGTCGAGCCGCCGATGCTCGACCAGCTCGAAGTCAACGAGAAGTTCCACCCCTATTTCCCGACCGGCACGGGCGACATCTTCAAGTTTGAGGAGACCTGGCTGAAAACGCCGGAGGCGATCCTGCCGATCATCAAGGCCTCTTTGTCCCGCGGCCTGCGCTACTTCTCCGGGTATCTGGAGAACAACGATGTCGTGCGCGTCACGGGCTATCTCGTCAAGAAGAGCGAGATCGAGAAGCTGCGCGCGAAGAAGCAGTCGCTCAACAACGTGACCGTGTTCGGGATGGGCGCGCAGGACGGCGGCCACGCCCTCGACCGCCGCATTCAGGAGCATGATGAGAGCGCCGGTTAACCGCATTATCCCCTTCTCGAACGTGGACGGGCCGGGCAACCGGACGGCCGTGTTTTTCCAGGGCTGTCCCTTCAACTGCCTGTTCTGCCACAACCCCGAGACGATCCACCTCTGCCGCGGCTGCGGCGTCTGTGTGGAGACATGCCCTGCCGGGGCGCTCGGCTTCGACGGGGACGGAAAGGTCGTCTGGGATCGGGAAAAATGCGTCGGCTGCGACACCTGCATCAAGGTCTGCCCTCACGACGCCTCGCCGAAGGTCCGCTGGATGACGGTGGAGGAGCTCATGCAAGAGCTTCGGCGCTGCATACCCTACATCGACGGAATCACGACCTCGGGCGGGGAGTGCACGCTGCGCAACGAGTTTCTGATCGAACTCTTCACCGAGGTCCGCAAGCTCGGCAAGACCTGCCTGATCGACTCGAACGGCTCCTTCAACTTTGAGGCGGACCCCCGCGTGCTCGCTGTGTCGGAGGGCGTGATGCTCGACGTCAAGGCTGTGGAGCAGGAGTGGAGCGACACGCTGATCTCCCATCCGCGCGAGCTCGTGCTGAAGAACCTCGACTATCTGCTGGGGGTCGGAAAGCTGCAGGAGGTGCGCACGGTCATCTTCCCCGGCCGCGACAGGGAGAACGCCGAGACGGTGCGCTACGTCGCCGGGCATATCGGACCGACTTGCCCGTACAAGATCATCCGCTACCGCCCCTTCGGTGTGCGGGAGAAGTATCAGAAGCTGCTCGGAGAATTCGAGACCGACAAGGAATACGCCGAGCGCTTCGCCGCACTGGCGCGCGAGCTGGGCGCCTCCAAAGCTTTCGTCGTGTGAGCGCAAAAAAACGCCGCTGTCTGAAAAGACAGCGGCGCTTTTTTGCGCTCTATTACTTGAGCTGGTCGAGGTAGTCGCAGATGCGGCCGACGGTGTCGAGCTTGACGGCGTCCTCGTCGGAGATCTTGATGCCGAACTCGTCCTCGAGCGCCATGATCAGCTCGACCACGTCGAGAGAGTCGGCGCCGATGTCGTCGATGAGGTTGGTTTCGGGGGTAATGGTCTCGGGATCCAGCTCAAACTGCTTGGCCAGCACGTTTCTGATGGTTTCAAACATGATGATAATCCTCCGTTATGAATATTCGGTCATTCGAAATTGTCTTGCAATCAAGCCCACTCGCGGCTCTGGGGCTTGTTCTCGTTCTGCTCGCCGCGGACATAGCTGACCACGACGCGGCGGTTGGGTTCGACCCCAGTGGAGGAAGTCGTCACGCCCTCGTAGTTCTGCAGGGCGGTGTGGATCACGTGCCGCTCGTAGGAGTTCATCGGCTCAAGGGCCATGCTGCGCTTGTACTTGATCGCCTTCTCGGCCATCTTCTCGGCGAGCTTGGTGAGCGATTCCTCGCGCTTGGCGCGGTAGTTCTCCGCGTCGACGGAAATGTGCATGTGCTTGTCATTGTCGCGGTTGACGACGTAGTTGGTCAGGTGCTGGATCGCGTCGAGCGTCTCGCCGCGGCGGCCGATGATCGCGCCCATGCCGCTGCCGGAGAGCTTGACGTTGATGCCGCCGTTGTCGCGGCGGGAGATCTCGATGTCGGCCTCGACGCCCATGCGCTCCATCAGACCCGAGACAAAGGAGCGGACGGCGGCGAATTCGGCGCTCTCGTCGATGGGAGCGGCCTTTTTCGGCTCGGCCTTCTTTTCCTCGACCTTTTTCGGCTCGGCCTTCTTCGGGGCCGGAGCGGGGGTCTCGACGGCGGTTGCGGCGGGCTCGTCGGGGACCTCATAGCTCACGCGGATGACCGCGGGCTGTGCGCCGATGCCCAGGAAGCCGCTCTTTGCGCGCTCGAGCACCTCGACGCTGATCTCCTCCTCGCTCAATCCGAGCTCGGAGAGGGCGGCTGCGATGGCCTCTTCCATCGTGCGGCCCGATTTTTCCAGATATTTGATCATGTTGTTTTACTCCTGTTCGTTGGCGGCGCTCTCCTCCGCGGCGGTCTCGACGGTCTTGGTGAAGACAGACTCCTCGGCGACGCTCTCGTCGATAGAGACGTTGCCCTCGGACTCCTCGGCCGCGGCCAAAGTGGCCTCCTCGGCCGCCTCGGGGTTGGTGAAGCGATCCGGCACGTAAGCGCGGCCGCGCGCATAGCGGCGGTTGCCTACCTGAGAGGCGGGCTTTTCCGCCTCCTTGATGCCGAGCATCTCACGCCTCGCGGCGCGTTCCTCTTTGGCAAGGGCGGCGCTGCGCTCGGCGGCGCGCTGCTTCTCGTTCTGCTGGATCTTCTTTTTGCTGGTGTTGGCGTTCTGCTCGGTCCGGCCTTCGGCGCGCAGACGCTCGGTCTCGATGCGGCGCTCTTCCATCTCGCGCTCGCGCTCCTGCCGGGCGGCGTTGCGCTCGGCGTCCTCAAGGTCGAGTTTGCGCTTGTAGATCCTGGTCAGGAGGAAGTCGCGGATCATGCCGAAGACGCTGTTGCCGATCCAGTACACGCCCATGGCCGCGGGCATGATGAAGCAGAACCAGAGGCTCATGAGAGGCATCATCAGGTTCATGCTCTTCATCTGAGCCTGCTGCTGCGTCTCGACGCCGGTCTGGGGGTTGGCCATGTTGGCGACCTTCATGCCCAGCCAGGACAGTGCTGCGGAGATCAGCGGGATCAGCGCGAGGCCGATCGTGGCGATGCCGATGACGGCGGTGCCGGCGAAGATCAGCTTCATCGTATCCCAGGGCACGGTGCCCAGGTTGACGCCGAGGAAGTTGAAGTCAAGGTCGACGAGCTCGGCCGTGGAGAGACCCTTGCTCTGGATATAGGAGACAGTCTCGCTCCAGTGCTCGTGCATGACATTGGCGAGCTTGATTTCGACGTAGGCGTCGGCCTTGGCCGGAGCGGTGTACCAGCCGCTGCTCGTGCAGAATTCCTTCACCGCGTCGACGACGCCGTCGGCGACGAACATCATGCGGGAGAAGGGCTGGCGGATGACGGAATAGAGCGCGATGAGGATCGGGAAGGGAATGAGGGACCAGAGACAGCCGCTCATCGGGTTGACGCCCTCTTCGCGGT
>JAFSJZ010000099.1 GCA_017449185.1 Oscillospiraceae bacterium | reverse complement strand
TTGGCAAGCTCCTTGCGCGGCTCTGTGATAGCCTTGAGGAGGATGGCATCCAGGATCTGGAGGCGGGCTTCCTTGGTGATGGCGAACGCTTCCTTCACGATCTCATGCTTGAGACCGTCGTTCTTGAGGTCCATCTGGATGGCGGTGATGCCCTTATGGTGCCGGCCACCTTGAAGTCCATCTCGCCGTGGAAGTCCTCCACGCCCTGGATGTCGATGAAGGTGGTGAAGTCGTCGCCGTCCTGGATCAGGCCGCAGGAGATGCCCGCGACGGGCGCCTTGAGCGGCACGCCCGCGTCCATGAGCGACATCGTGGTGCCGCAGATGGAGCCCTGGGAGGTGGAGCCGTTGGAGGAGAGCACCTCGGAGACTACGCGGATGGCGTAGGGGAAGTCCTCTACCTCGGGAATGACGGCCTCGAGCGCCTTCTCAACGAGCGCGCCGTGGCCGTACTCACGGCGGTTGGTGGAGCGGCTCGCACGCGCCTCGCCCGTGGAGTAGGAGGGCATGTTGTAGTGGTGCATGAAGCGCTTCTCTTCCTCTTCCCAGATGGTGTCGAGCTTCTGCGCGTCGCTCATCGGGGCGAGAGTGGTGATGGAGAGCACCTGCGTCTGGCCGCGGGTGAAGAGGGCGGAGCCGTGCACCTGCGGGATCAGACCGACCTCGGTGCCGAGGGGACGGATCTCGTTCATCGCGCGCCCGTCGACACGCTTGCCGGCGAGCAGCCACTTCTTGACGACCTTCTTCTGCAGCTTGTAGAGGATCTCATCCATGTACTGCATGAGCTCGGGATGCTCCTCGCCGTACTTTTCCTCGACCATCGTGATCCAGTCGTTCACGCGGCTCTCGCGCACGTTCTTGTCGTCGGTGTCCATGCAGTACTCCATCGACTCGAACTCGTTCTCGACGAGCTTTTCGAAGAGCTCCTCGTCGAAAGCGGCGTGCTCGTAGGAAAACTTGGGCTTGCCGATCTCGGCGACCATGCGGTCGATGAGGTCGAGCACGGGCTGGAGGTGCTCATGCGCCTGCACGATGCCCTCGTACATGACCTCGTCGGGGACCTCTTTGGCCTCGGACTCGATCATAACGATCTTCTTGTGGGTGGCAGCGATCGTGGTGATCATGCGGTTGCGCTCGCGCTCTTCCTTGGTCGGGTTGAAGAGATACTTCTCGCCGTCCCAGCCGAGGACGATACCGGCGATCGGGCCGTTGAAGGGCACGTCGGAAATGGACACGGCGGCGGAGGCGCCGATCATGGCGGTGATCTCGGGGCTGCAGTCGCGGTCGACGGAGAGGACTTCGCAGGCGATCACGACGTCGTTGCGCAGGTCGCTCGGGAAGAGCGGGCGCATCGGGCGGTCGATCAGGCGGGAGGCCAGCACGGCGGGCAGGCTGGGCTTGCCCTCACGGCGCATGAAGCTGCCGGGGATGCGGCCGACGGCGTAGAGCTTCTCGTTGAAGTCGACGGCGAGGGGGAAGTAGTCGATGCCGTCCTTCGGACGGGCGGATGCGGTGCAGGTGACGAGCACGGTGGTCTCGCCGTAGCGGACGAGAACGGCCGCGTTGCAGAGCTCTGCCATCTTGCCGACCTCCATGGAGAAGGGGCGGCCCTCGTAGGTCATTTCGTACTTGCGGTAGTTGGGAAACTGCTTGTTGGTGATGATCATGTTTCTAACTCCTTTTCATCATGTTCGGGAGCCTCGGCGTTTAGCACTTGAAGCAAAACAGGGGGAAGCCCTGATCTCCTTCAAATACTAAAAGGGAGGCTCGTGTTTCTGTGTTACTCAGGTCAAAAAAACAGGGGGACAATATTCAATTGTCCCCCTGAAAAAACCTTCATAACCTTCAGCAATGCGGTGGAAAAGGCCGAAAATCCAAAAATTACTTGCGGATGTTCAGCTTTGCGATGAGAGCACGGTAACGCTCGATGTCCTTCTTGGCGAGGTAGTCGAGCATGCGGCGGCGCTTGCCGACGAGCTGGTACATGCCCAGACGGCTGTGGTCGTCGTTGGGATGGGCCTTGAGATGCTCGGTCAGCTCACGGATACGCTCGGTCCAGATGGCGACCTGAACCTCGGGCGAGCCGGTGTCGTTCTCGTGCGTGGCGTTGGCGGTGATGACGTTGGTTTTCTTCTCTTTGGTGATCATGGGAAATTCTCCTTTCTTAATTCAGCTAAACCCTGTGTCCGGGCCTCGGGCGGAAAGGTCACCGCGAATGGCGGCATGCCCCGAAGCGCAGATCACGGGCGCGGACTGTGCCATATTATCATTGAAACGCTGCAAAGTCAAGGATTTTTCGATTTTGGAATGATGTTTTCGGCGGGGGAGGCAGAAAAGACGGGCGGCCGGCGGCCGCCCGCATTCCAAAACGGTTTTTACCCGATCTCCGGATACAGGGGGAAGCGCGCGCAGAGATCGAGAGTCTGCTCTTTGACCTCGGCCACGGCGGCCTCGCCCTCGCGGACGACGCGGGAGATCATCTCGCCGATCTGAACCATCTCCGGCTCCTTCATGCCGCGGGTGGTGACGGCGGGCGTGCCGAAGCGCATGCCGGAGGTCACCTTCACGCCCAGCGGGTCGAAGGGGATCGTGTTCTTATTGGCGGTGATGTTCGCCTGCTCTAAGAGCTCCTGCATCGCGGCGCCGGTCTGGCCGCAGACGGAGACGTCCGCAAGCATCATGTGGTTGTCCGTCCCGCCGGAGACGAGGCGCACGCCGTTGTCGGAGAGAGCCTTCGCCAGCGCCTTCGCGTTGAGGACGATCTGGTGCTGATAGGCGCGGAATTCGTCGGTGAGCGCCTCGCCGAAGCAAACGGCCTTGGCCGCGACGATATGCTCGAGCGGGCCGCCCTGCGAGCCGGGGAAGACCGCGCTGTCGATCTTCTTCGCCAGCTCGTCGGTGCAGAGGATCAGCGCGCCGCGCGGACCGCGCAGCGTCTTGTGCGTGGTCGTGGTCACGACGTGGGCGTAGGGCACGGGCGAGGGGTGCTCGCCGGCGGCGACAAGGCCCGCGACATGGGCCATGTCGACCATCAGGTACGCGCCGACGGAATCGGCGACTTCGCGCATGAACTTATAGTCGATGAAGCGCGGATAGGCGCTCGCGCCCGCGATGATCATCTTGGGCTTGACCTCCTCGGCCTTGCGCGCAAAAGCCTCGTAGTCGATGGTCTCGGTCTCCTTGTCGACGCCGTAGAACTCGGCGTGGTACAGCTTGCCGGAGAAGGAGGCCTTCGAGCCGTGGGTCAGGTGGCCGCCGTGGCTGAGGTCCATGCCGAGGACGGTGTCGCCCGGCTTCATCAGCGCGAGGTACACCGCGGCGTTGGCCTGCGAGCCGGAGTGCGGCTGGACGTTGGCGTGCTCGGAGCCGAAGAGCTTGTTCGCGCGGTCGATGGCCAGCTGCTCGACCTCGTCGACGAAGCGGCAGCCGCCGTAGTAACGGGCGCGGGGATAGCCCTCGGCGTATTTGTTGGTCAGATGGCTGCCCATGGCCTCCAGCACGGCGACGCTGACGAAGTTCTCGGACGCGATCAGCTCGATATAATCGCGCTGGCGCTGCAGTTCGTTCATGATGGACGCATAGACGGCGGGATCCTGCTGTTTGATATGTTCAAAACTCATGGCGCTCAACTCCTGTGTTTCATATTTTCAGCCTGTTCCATTCTAACAGAAGAAAAGAAAAGGTCAAGGATAGTTTTCAGATTTTTGTTTTCGTTTTTAGCGGACTGGGAAAACGCTCCCCTTTCTCTTGCTTGTCCAAGAGAAAGGGGAAAAGAGAAGGACACAAGGGAGGGGAAGATTGCGAATTCTTCCTAACACCTTGCCGCGAATACAAATACAGGGCCGCCTTAATATGGCG
>JAFSJZ010000098.1 GCA_017449185.1 Oscillospiraceae bacterium | reverse complement strand
CTGCGCCAAAAAGAACGACCGCCATCCGATGGATGGCGGTCGTTCTTTTTCATGAGGGTGGGGATTTGATTAACCAAGCGCGCACCGCGCGCGAGGGAATTGCAGGCCGCCGCTGCCTGCGGCAGGTGTAGGCGGCCTGCAATTTCCGCAGCGGTCGAAAAACCGGAGGAAAAGCATAAGCCCGAACGGTTTTTCGGGCACCGCAAGGTGGATCAAATCCCTCCTTCTGCGCCAAAAAAAGGGAGGCGTTCTCCCAAACGGGAGAACGCCTCCGAATACCATGCGGATCCGTTTATTTCCACTGGAAGGTCACGAGGCCGTAGATATACAGGAAGGCCACGACCGCGGGGACGACGTATTGGAAAATGGGCTTCATCCAGCTTTTGACCTTCATGCCCTCGCCGGCGTTGGCCTCGGCCAGGAAATTGTCCCAGCCCCAGCCGAACTTATTGCAGCAGAACAGTGCGAAGATCAGCGCGCCCAGAGGAAGCAGGTTGGTGGAGACGATGAAGTCCCAGAAATCCAGCCACGCGCTGCCGTCGGCAAAGGGCTGGAAGCTGAACTTGCTGTAGCCCAGCGCCGTGGTCAGCGCGATCAGGAAGATCGCGACGCCGCAGATAACGCTGCCCTTCGGACGGGACCAGCCGGTCTTTTCACGGACCATGGCCAGGATGTTCTCAAATACGGCCAGCTCGGTAGAGAGCGCAGCGAAGACCATGAACAGGAAGAACAGCGTGCCCCACCAGCGGCCGCCGCCCATGTTGTTGAAGACCGTCGCCATCGTGTTGAACAGCAGCGCGGGGCCGGCGCCGACCTCCATGCCGTAGCTGGTGCAGGCCGGGAAGATGATAAGGCCGGCCACGAGGGCGACCACGGTGTCCAGGATGATGACGTTGACGCTCTCGCCCATGAGGGAGCGCTCCTTGCCGATGTAGCTGCCGAAGATTGCCATTGACCCGATGCCGAGCGAGAGCGTGAAGAAGGCCTGGTTCATCGCGCCGACGACGACGTTGCCGGTGATTTTGCTGAAATCGGGCACGAGATAGAACTTCAGACCCTCGCCCGCATTGGGCAGGGTGCAGCTGCGGACGGCCAGCACGGCCATCAGCACGAGCAGCGCGACCATCAGATACTTGGTGACGCGCTCAAGGCCTCCCTGCAGATTGAAGCACAGGATGCCGAAGCCGACGACCACCGCGATGGCCAGGAAGGTCACGTTGACGCCGGGATTCGTGATCATCTCCACGAAGCCGAGACCTGCGTTCCTGCCGGTCAGGAACATCCAGAAGTAATAGATCATCCAGCCGGTGACGACGGTATAGAAGGCCATCAGCGCGACATTGCCGAGCAGGGCGAACCAGCCGTGAATGTGCCACTTTGCGCCGGGCTTTTCCAGCTTCTGATACATGCCGAGCGGGCTGGCCTGGCTGGCGCGGCCCATGGCGAACTCCATGATCATGACCGGCAGGCCCAGCACGAGCAGGCACAGGATATATACCAGCACAAAGCCGCCGCCGCCGAACTGGCCCGTCATCCACGGGAACTTCCACACGTTGCCGCAGCCGATGGCGCAGCCGGCGCTGAGCAGGATGAAGCCGAGACGGCTTGCCAGATGCTCACGGTTTTTATCCATAATACTTTTCCCCCTTGAATTACTCCCTTGCTGTGTGTCAAAATATCACTTCAGCAATTTATAGTGCTAATATACTATCCTTTCCAGGAAAACACAATATCCTTTTTTCAGAAATTCGGGAAGACCCCTCCCGGGCGGAGAACCGTGCCGTTTTGTGTCCGATGCGGCGTCCTCTTCTGCTCTTGCAGGAAGCGGAGTGCTGTGGTAGGATAAGGCTGGGCATGCTGTTGAATACAAAGATGTGCCCTGAAAGAGGGATCCGATATGTCTGCAAACTCCGATTTCTGGATCATGCGCCCCTTCAACATGCTCTTTTGCCTGTGCTTCGGCGCTTTTTTGCTGCTGCTGATCCTCGCGAGCCTTCTGCTGCGGAGAAAAAGCGAGCGCACACGCAAGACCGTGCTGGTCGCGGCCTGCCTTGTCACGCTTGTGGGCTATTTCGTCTACAAGTATATGCTCTCGCTGGATGCGGAGTACAACGTCATCACCGCGAACATGGGCGGCTTCAACTGGTGGGGCGAGCTGCCGCTGCAGTTGTGCAACATCAACATGATCCTCATCCCGATCGCCGTGCTGCGCAAGAGCCGCCCGCTGATGTGCTTCGGCTTTTTCCTCGGCCCGCTCGGCGCGCTGATGGCGCTTATCATGCCGGGCAACGGCTTTGACGGCTACTCGCTGCTGCTGCCGCGCATGCTGGGCTATTACGGCACGCACTTCATGATCGTGATCGAGGGGCTGGCCCTCGTCGCCTTCGGCCTGTTCCGCCCGCGCTTTGGCGATCTGCCCCGCGCCGTACTGGCGGTATTTCTCATCGCGCTGTGTATTTTCGGCGTCAACATGCTGCTGCGCTGGAGCGGTCTGCATCCCAAGGCCAACTATTTCTTCTCAGTCGAGACCGAGGGTAATTTTCTGTTGAATATTTTTTACGGCTGGATCCCCTATCCCTTTTTATATCTGCTGCCCGCCATCGGCATCCTCGTGCCGTACATGCTGCTCGTCACGCTGCCCTTCGCCCTCGCGGACCGCAAGAAAAAAGGCTGATTTTCCTGTGAGGTATCCGATATGTTTGAACTGATCCAACTGACCGAACGCACGTTTTACATCCAAAGTCCGGCGAAGATCGGGCTCGTCCGCCTGGAGGAGGATGAGGTCTGTCTCATCGACAGCGGCAACGACAAGGACGCGGGGCGCAAGGTGCGCCAGCTGCTTGACGCGAAGGGCTGGAAGCTGCGGGCGATTCTCAACACGCACGCCAACGCCGACCATATCGGCGGCAACCGCTATCTGCAGGGCCAGACCGGCTGTCGGATCTTCGCCCCGGGGATCGACTGCGCCATCACGCGCTATCCGATCCTCGAGCCGGCCTTCCTTTACGGCGGCTATCCCTGCAAGGACCTGCGGCACAAATTCCTGCTCGCGCAGGAGAGCGGCGCCGAGCCCCTGACGAGCGAGCTCCTGCCCGAGGGCTTCGAGGCGATCCCGCTCCCGGGCCATTTCTTCGACATGGTCGGCTACCGCACGCCGGACGACGTGGTCTTTCTTGCGGACTGTCTGTCCAGCCGCGAAACGCTGGAGAAGTACAAGGTCGGCTTTATCTACGACGTCGCGGCCTATCTCGACACGCTCGAAAAAGTCAAGGCCCTGTCCGCGCGGCTCTTCGTCCCCTCTCACGCCGAGGCGACGGAGGATATCGCCCCGCTCGCGCAGCACAACATCGATCTCGTACGCGAGATCGCGGAGAAGGTTTTCTCGCTCTGTGCCGAGCCGCGCTGTTTTGAAGCGCTCCTGCAGCGGCTTTTCGCGGATTACGGTCTGACGATGAACTTTGAGCAGTATGTTCTCGTCGGCAGCACGCTGCGCTCGTACCTGTCCTATCTGCGCGACGCGGGGCGGCTCGTCCCTGTTTTTGAGGACGGGATGCTGCTCTGGGCGCAGAGCTGACGAGCCTTCATAAAAAAGGGAACGGAGAAATATCTCCGTTCCCTTTTTTGTCTTCCGCCGTCCCCCGAGCGTTGATTTCACAACAGGCGCATGATATAATATGATATTATGAAATCTGACACGGAAATGGGGTCAAAGCATGGACGATCTGAGAAAACGGACCTGGGCGGAGATCTCCCTTGACAATCTGCGGCACAACTATCTGGCCATCCGAAACCGTCTGCCGGAGGGCTGCCGCTTCCTCGGTGTAGTCAAAGCGGACGCCTACGGCCACGGAGCGCTACAGGTCTCGCACATGCTGCAGGCCGCCGGAGCCGATTATCTGGCGGTCTCCTGTCTGGACGAGGCGATGGAGCTGCGCCAGGGCGGCGTATATCTGCCGATCCTGATCCTGGGCCACACCCCCGCTGCGTTTCTCGAAACGCTGGTGCGCAACGACCTCACGCAGGCCGTGACCTGCCTTGCCAAGGCAGAGGAATACTCCCGCGAGGCCGCTCGTCTGGGGCTGACGCTGCGCGTGCATATCAAGCTTGACACCGGCATGTCCCGTCTCGGCTTTCTCTGCGCGGGCGCGCATTTCGACGAGTGCGTGGACGGCGTGATCCGTTCCTGCTCGCTGCCCGGGCTGGAGCCGGAAGGCGTATTCACCCACTTTTCCGTTTCCGACGAGCCGGGTGAGGACAACGAGGCCTACACCCGCGCTCAGTTTGCGCTCTTTCTGCGCGTGATCGCGGCGGTGGAAGAACGCGGCGGCGTGTGCTTTGCGATCCGCCACTGCGCCAACAGCGGCGCCCTCGTCCACTATCCGGAGATGGCTCTGGACATGGTACGGCCGGGTCTGCTGCTCTATGGCTACGGCGACGATACCGGAACGTTCGGTCTCCGGCCTTGCATGCGTCTCGTCACGCGCATCACGACGATCAAGCACCTTGACGCGTGCACCGACGTCAGCTACGGCCGCCGCTACACGACCGGACAGACCACGCGCATGGCGGTGCTGGGCATCGGCTATGCCGACGGGCTGCCGCGGCTGTGCTCGAACCAATGCAGCTTCGCCGTCGCCTCCGGCTTCGCGCCGCAGCGCGGCAGCATCTGCATGGACATGTGCATGGCGGATGTCTCGAATATCCCCGACGCCGCCGTGGACAGCGAAGTCGAGATCTTCGGTGAAAAAAGCGATATTCTGGCGCTCTGCGCCGCGGCGCAGACGATTCCCTATGAGCTGCTCTGCGCGGTCTCCAAGCGGGTCCCGCGCGTTTACCTGACAAAATAAAGCATCGGAGGCGCAAGCGATGAAGATCACCTTCCTCGGCGCGACGCACGAGGTTACCGGGAGCTGCACCTTTCTGGAGGTCGGCGGGCACTGCGGCATCGTGGATTTCGGCATGGAGCAGGGCAAGGATTTCTTTGTTAATCAGGAACTCCCCGTCGAGCCCGCAGGGCTGGATTTCGTGCTGCTCACCCACGCCCATATCGACCACTCCGGCCGTCTTCCGCTGCTGTGCAAGCGGGGCTTTCGCGGCGGCATCTATCTGACCGAGGCCACGGCCAATCTGTGCGACATCATGCTGCGCGACAGCGCGAACATCCAGCTGCAGGAGGCCGAATGGCAGGCCCGCAAGTCTCAGCGCGCCGGAGAAGAGAACCCGGCGGCCGAACCGCTTTACGACCTTGACGACGTGCAGGCCGCGGTCAACTGCTTCCGTCCCTGCAAGCTGGGCGAGCTGATCCATATCGGCGAGAACGTCGCCGTGCGTTTTGTCAGCGCGGGACATCTGCTGGGTTCGGCCTCGATCGAGGTCTGGCTCACCGAGGACGGCGTGACAAAAAAGATCGCGTTCTCCGGCGACCTCGGTAACCGGAACATGCCGATCATCCGCGGGATGGACCACATCACCGAGGCCGACTATATCGTCGTCGAATCGACCTATGGCACCCGCTTACATGAGACCACCTACAACTCCGCGCAGTATCTTGCCGGCGTCATCCAGCGCACGCTCGACCGCGGCGGCAACGTCGTGATCCCCTCCTTTGCGGTGGGCCGTACGCAGGAGATGCTCTATCTGCTGCGCGAAATAAAAAACGCCCATCTCGTCAAGGGTCACGGGGACTTTCCCGTCTATGTGGACAGCCCTCTCGCCGTTGAGGCAACAAGCATTTTCCTTCAGTGCAGCCGCGACTGCTTTGACGAACCCACGCAGCAGCTGCTCGCCTCCGGCGTGAACCCGCTGATGTTCCCGGGGCTGAAGATCTCGGTCTCCTCGGACGAGTCCAAACAGATCAACGACGAGAAAACGCCCAAGGTCATCCTCTCCTCCTCCGGTATGTGCGAGGGCGGCCGCATCCGCCACCACCTCAAGCACAACCTCTGGCGAAAAGAGTGTACGATCCTCTTCGTGGGCTATCAGGCCGCGGGAACGCTCGGGCGCATCCTGCTCGACGGCGGGAAGAAGACGGTCAAGCTCTTCGGCGAGGATATCGCCGTGGCCGCCGAGATCCTCTTCATGCCCGGAAAAAGCGGCCACGCCGACCAGGACGGCCTGCTCGACTGGCTCAGAGCCTTTGAGAAAGCGCCCGAGATGGTCTTCGTCAACCACGGCGAGGACGAGGTGACCGAGGCTTTTGCCGGTCTGATCGGAGAAAAGCTCGGCTGGAAAAGCTATGCGCCGTACAGCGGCACGGTCTATGACCTCGCCGCCGGCGACTTCGCCCTGCAGACCGTCGGCGTGCCGGTCGCGAAGAAATCTGCGGAGACGCCGCAGGCGCAGCGCAAGCGCGCGCTCTTTGAAAAGCTTGTCGCGGCAGGCAAACGCCTCAACGAGGTGATCCGCGCCTGCGAGGGCATGTCCAATAAGGACGTGGGCAAGTTCACCGACCAGATCAACCGTCTGTGCGAAAAGTGGCAGAAGTAGGAGTGTTAGCCGATGCGTTGGATCGAAGTCTGTCTTGACACGCCGCACGCGGAGATCGACGCGCGCTGCGAAGAACTCACCGCGCTTGGAGCGGGCGGCTTTGTGATCGAGAGCGAGGAAGATTTTCGTTCGTTTCTGGAGCAGAACCGCCGCTACTGGGACTATGTGGACCGCGAGTTGGAGGACAGCTTTCGCGGCCTGAGCCGGATCAAGACCTATCTGTCCGACGACGGAGAAGGCCGGGCCGTTCTCGCCGGGATCCGCGCGCGCTACCCCGGTCTGTCCGTCTCCTTCGTGGAGGACAGCGACTGGGAGAACAACTGGCGGGCATACTATCACCCGATCGAGGTCGGTGAAAGGCTCGTCGTCGTTCCCGCGTGGGAGGACGCGCCCCCGGACGGCCGTCTGCCGCTGCGGCTCGACCCCGGGCTCATCTTCGGCACGGGCAGTCATCCCACGACGCGGATGTGCCTCGCCGCGCTGGAGGGCTATGCCGCTGAAGGAAAACGCGTACTCGATCTCGGCTGCGGCAGCGGCATTCTCGGCATCGGGGCGCTGGTACTCGGCTGCGAGTGCTGCGTAGGCTGCGACATCGACCCCAAGGCGCCGGACGTCGCCGCGTCCAACGCCGCGCTCAACGGGATCGGGCCGGACCGTTTCACCGTTTACGCTGGAGACCTCCTCTCCGACGTCTCGCTGCGGCGCCTTCTGGGCGCGGGCTATGAGATCGTGCTGGCCAATATCGTCTCCGATGTGATCATCCCCCTCTCGGCCTTTGCCGGCTCCTTCCTCGCGCCGGGCGGCGTGTTCATCTGCTCCGGCGTCATCGACGGGCGCGAGACGGAGGTCGCCGCCGCGCTGCGCGCGAACGGCTTTACCGTGACCGCCCATCATCACGAAGAAGAGTGGCACTGTTTTGAATGTGTAAGATGAAAAGAACACTTTTGATCCTTCTCTGTCTCTGCCTGCTTTTGTGTGCCTGCGGGCAGAGCGCGCCGCTTCCGGCCGCACCGACCCCGGAACCCACGCCTGCGCCGACGCCCCTGCCCACGCCTGTTCCGACCCCGGAACCGACGCCCGAACCGACTCCGGAGCCGACGCCCGAGCCGGAGGCGCGCCTGCTTGAGGTCTCACTCGCCTGCACGCGTGCGAACGTCTCCCTGCTCAAGGACGGCCGCTATATCACCGATGAGATCGTCCCGCCCCGCTCGACGATCACGCTCACGGCGCAGGAGCCCGTCGGCTCGCTGTATATCCTTTTCGGAAGCTACCCCGACGAATGGACGCTCTCCTCCGGCGGTGTGACGCAGCACTGCGGGACGAACGCTTTTCTGCATGAATACGTCCGGATCGAAAACCCCTCCGCCGAAATCGAACTCACGATGCCGGAGACGAGCACCGTGGTCGCGGAGATCTATGCATACTCCGTCGGCAAGCCGCCCGCGGAGGTGCAGGACTGGCAGCGTGCGGACGAGCCCGCCGACATCCTGGTGTTTTCGACCCACGCGGACGACGAGTTGCTCTTCATGGGCGGTCTCATCCCCTACTATGCCGCGGTATGCGGTCTGCGCGTGCAGGTCGTGTATATGACCACCAACTACGCGCCCTCCAACCGCAGCTTCTATTATCTGAACTACCGCTTCCGCCCGCACGAGGCGCTCAACGGGCTGTGGACCGTGGGCGATCACGTCTATCCCGTTACGAACATGGTGCCCGACAAAGGCTGCGAGAGTCTGTGGGAGGCTCAGCGTCTCTACGGCAAGGATCAGTTCACCGAATTCCAGACCGAGATGATCCGCCGCTTCAAGCCGCTCGTCGTCGTGACGCAGGCCGAGGGCGGCGAATACGGCCACGGCGCGCATATCCTCACGGCGATCTCCGTCGAACGGGCCGTCGAAGCCGCCGCCGATCCGGAGCAGTTCCCGGACTCGGCCGAACGCTACGGCGTGTGGGACACGCCCAAGACCTATCTGCACGAATACGGCGACGACGAAACGATCACCGTTCTCAACTATGAGGAGCCCTCCGATGCGCTCGGCGGGCTGACGCCCTTCGAGGCGGCGCAGGCGGGCTATCGGATGCACCTCTCGCAGCAGCAGTGGGAAAGCTTTGCCGTCTACGGCTTCGGAGCCGTCCATGACAGCCACCGTTTCGGACTCTACCGCTCGCTCGTCGGGCCGGATGAGAACAGAAACGACCTGATGGAAAACGTCTCGAGAGAGCAATTCCCCTTTAAGTAAAGCAGCGGGCTGGGCCCGCAGATCGCAGGGTTGTATGAAACGTAAGCTTCTGATCTTCATCATCGCGGCGCTCACGCTGTGCCTTCTTATCACGCTGGCTCTCTTTCTGGACGGCGAGCGGAAGACGCTTGCACCCGTTTCGGGTCAGACGGCGGAGACTCCCGGCCATGCTCCTCTCCCCGCCTCCGGTCCGAGCGCGGAAGAGACAGCGGAGACGAGCGAAGAGAGCGCGCCTCTCCCGACCGGAGAGCCGCAGTACGGCGCGCGGCAGCTCGAGCTTACGGCGGACACGAACGCCGTCGCCTTTCACGCGCTTTTTGACGAGAATTACTATACCGATTACACCTTCCCTGCCGGTACGGCGCTCACGCTGACGGCCGGGGAAAAGATCGTCTCGCTTTATATCGTCTTCGGGACCTACCCCGGCGAGTGGACGCTGACGGCGGGCGGGACGCAGCAGCTCTGCGGCCGGGACGGTTATCTGCACGAGTTTGTGGCGCTCGCCTCTCCCTCCGCGACCGTGGAGATCGCGCTCTCCGCAGAAAAGGCCGTCATGATTCGCGATATCTACGCCTTTTCCGAGGGTTATCTCCCCTCCTTTGTCCAGACCTGGCAGACGCTGGAGGGCGGCGCGGACATTCTGGTTTTCTCGACGCACTATGACGACGAGCTCCTCTTTTTCGGCGGGCTGATCCCCTATTATTCCGCGGTGCGCGGTGCGCGCGTACAGGTCGCTTACATGACCAGCAATTATCTGACCGATTTCTCCAATTACCGCTTCCGCCCGCACGAGGCGCTCAACGGCCTCTGGATCGCCGGGACGCACTTTTACCCCGTCACGAACGAGGTGCCGGATTACGAGTGTACCTCCTACTGGGACGCGGTATCCAACTACGGCGAGGATCAGTTCGTGGAATTTCAGGTCGAGCAGATCCGCCGCTTCAAGCCGCTCGTCGTCGTGACGCAGGCCGAGGACGGCGAATACGGTCACGGCGCGCATATCCTCACGGCGCTCTCCGTCGAGCGGGCCGTCGAGGCCGCCGCCGACCCGGCGCAGTTCCCGGCCTCGGCCGAACGCTACGGCGTGTGGGATACGCCCAAGACCTATCTGCACTACTACGGCGACCCGGATGAGATCACCTGGCTGAGCTATGAAATGCCCGCGGAGGCGCTGGGCTGGAAGTCCCCCTTCCAGACCGCGCAGGAGGCCTACCGTCAGCATATGACGCAGCAGCAGTGGGAGGGCTTTTACGTCTACGGCTTCTTTCACCCCTACGATTGCCACCGCATGGGTCTCTACCGCTCGCTCGTCGGGCCGGACGAGGCGAAAAACGATCTGCTCGAGCATGTCAGCCGAGAACGCTTCCCCTTCGAATGACCGGACGAAAGTCAATCCGCTCTTTTCGGCAGAAAAAAGAGCGGATTGACTTTTTCCCCCGCGGTGGTACAATAAGCGACGATACTTTGCTTCGAGGCTTTCCTATGAACATCCGCAGTCTGATCGGGGATCGGACCTTTTACCGCAAGCTCTTTTCCGTGCTTGTTCCGATCCTGATCCAAAATGTCATAACCAACTTTGTCAGTCTGCTCGACAACATCATGGTCGGCCAGATCGGCACCGAGCAGATGTCCGGCGTGGCGATCGTCAATCAGCTTCTGTTCGTGTTCAATCTCTGCATCTTCGGCGGTCTCGCCGGCGTGGGGATTTTTACGGCGCAGTATTACGGGGCGCGCGACGACGAGGGTGTGCGTCATACCTTCCGTGCCAAGCTCTGTGTCGCCGCTGCGGCCGTGGCGGTCTTCGCGCTGATCTTCCTCCGCGGCGGGGAGACGCTGATCTCCCTGTTTCTGCACGAGGGACGCGAAGCGCTGGATCTCGCCGCGACGCTCGGCTATGCCGAGGCTTATCTGCGCGTCGCGCTGCTGCAGATGCTGCCCTTTGCGCTCTGCCAGGTCTATTCCGGCACCCTGCGCGAGACGGGCCAGACGCTGCTGCCCATGAAAGCCGGCATCGCCGCTGTGTTCGTCAACCTGAGCTTCAATTACATCCTGATCTTCGGCAAGCTCGGTTTTCCGGCTTTGGGCGTCGTCGGCGCGGCTGCGGCGACGGTGCTCGCGCGTCTGGTCGAGCTCGCCATCGTGGTCCTGTGGGCGCACCGCCGCGGGCACTGTCCGTTTCTCTCCGGCGCCTGGCGCTCGATGCGCGTTCCCGCGCCGCTCGTGCGCAGGATGTTCCGGCTCGGCGCGCCGCTGCTGATCAACGAAGTGCTCTGGTCCGCAGGCATGACCATGCAGAACCAGTGCTTTTCGCTGCGCGGGCTGGAGGTCATCTCCGCGCTGAACATCTCCTCGACGGTGTCGAACCTTTTCTTCTGCGCCTTCTTCGCAACGGGCAACTCGATCTCGATCCTCATCGGGCAGCTTCTCGGCGCGGGCGAGTTGGAGCGCGCCGTGGACGAGGACCGCAAGCTGATCGCCTTTGCCGTGGCGCTGAGCCTGTTTATCGGCGGCCTGATGGCCTGCGTGGCCCCGCTGATCCCGGAGATCTACAACACCACGCCGCTCGTCAAGGCTCTGGCCTGCGAACTGCTGCTTGTCTCCGCCGCGGCGATGCCCATGAACGCCTACACCAATTCCTGCTATTTCACGCTGCGCTCCGGCGGCAAGACCATGGTCACCTTTTTCTTTGACAGCGGTTTTCTCTGGTGCATCGCCGTTCCGGCGGCCTTTGTGCTCTCGCGCTTTACGGCCCTGCCGATCCTGCCGATGTATATCGCCGTCTACGCTCTTGACCTGATCAAATGTGTCGTCGGCGCCGTCCTGATCCGCCGCCGCGCCTGGGTCAACAATATCGTTTCCGGTTTTTAGTTTCCGGACTCAAAACAAAAAGTGCTGTGAAGAGAATCTTCACAGCACTTTTTGTTTCAGTCCTTTCGTCTGTGACCTCCGAGCGTTTTTTTCGTCAGACGAGACATTTGCGGCGGGAGAATACCGCGTTGTATCTCCCGCCGCAAGGAACGAAGTATGACGGAAAAAGAGCCGGAGCCTGCCGACAAAAGCTTTTTTACTTGGCCGCTTCCATGCCCGCTACCAGGGCGGCTTTATTGCCTTCAAGGAAGCGCGCCTTGCGCTCGCCGAGCTCGATGCGGATGGCCTCGACCATCTTGTCCATGCTGACGGAGGCGTCGTCCGCGCCCATCATCGCGCCGAGGATGGCCACGTTCGCACCCTTGGGGTTCTTGACCTCGTCCGCGATCTTGGCGGAGTCGCAGTACACGACCTTGACGTCGTCGCGCTGCACCTTGCGGTCGATGATCGAGCTGTTGACGACGATCAGGCCGCCGGGCTTGACCGTGTGCTCGAACTTGTCGAGGCTCGGGAGGTTCATGGCGATGAGCACGTCGGCGTTGTCCACCATCGGGGAACCGACCTCTTCATCGCTGACGATGACGGAGCAGTTGGCCGTGCCGCCGCGCATTTCCGGGCCGTAGGAGGGCAGCCAGCTCACGTGCTTGCCGTCGAGCATATTGGCCATGGCGACGAACTTGCCGATGAGCAGCATGCCCTGGCCGCCGAAGCCTGCGAAAACATACTGTTTCTTCATGATTATTCAGCCCCCTTGTCTTTCTTCACGCCGAGCGGATAGTAGGGGATCATGTTCTCCTCCAGCCACTTCATGGCCTCGACCGGGTTGAGACCCCAGTTGGTCGGGCAGGTGGAAAGAACCTCGATCAGGCAGAAGCCCTTGCCCTCGAGCTCGTACTGCATGGCCTTCTTGATCGCCTTCTTGGTCTTGAGGATGTTGGCGTTGTTATTGACGGCGCAGCGCTCGATGTAGTAGGAGCCCGGGACCTCGCTGAGCATCTCGGAGACCTTGATCGGCGCACCGCACCAAGCCTCGTCGCGGCCGTAGGGAGAGGTGGTCGTCTTCTGGCCGACGAGCGTGGTCGGGGCCATCTGGCCGCCGGTCATGCCGTAGATCGCGTTGTTGACGAAGATCGTGACGATCTTCTCGCCGCGGTGGGCGGCGTGGACGATCTCGGCCGTGCCGATGGAGGCCAGGTCTCCGTCGCCCTGATAGGTGAAGACCAGCGTGCCGGGGCGGGCGCGCTTGGCGCCGGTAGCGACAGCCGGGGCGCGGCCGTGGGCAGCCTCGTACATGTCGCAGTTGAAGTAGTCGTAGGCGAAGACGGAGCAGCCGACGGGGGCGACGCCCATGACGTTGCCTTCCTCGAGCTTGCCCTCTTTGATCAATTCGTCGATGCTCTCGGCCACCAGGCGGTGGATGATGCCGTGGTTGCAGCCGGGGCAGTAATGGAACTGCTTGTCAGTCAGCAGCTTGGTTTTCTCAAAGACAACGGACATCTTATTTGCCCTCCTTAATCTTCAGGATCTCGGCCTTGATCTCGTCGGTGGTCGGGAACTGGCTGCCC
Organism: Oscillospiraceae bacterium; assembly: GCA_017449185.1. Lineage (GTDB taxonomy): Bacteria > Bacillota > Clostridia > Oscillospirales > Oscillospiraceae > Limivicinus. Next base: position 14,106 of record JAFSJZ010000098.1, on the reverse strand, counting down.
AGGTGGCCGAAGAACTTGACGTCTTTGCCGCCGTTGATGGCAAGCTTCACATCCTCGAGCATCTGGCCTTCGTTGACCTCGACGTCCAGCACGCCCTTGACCTGGGGCTTCATGACGGTCTCCTTCAGCGCGTCATACGGGAAGGGCCACACGGTGATGGGACGGAACAGGCCGACCTTCACGCCCTCGGCGCGCATCTCGTCCACGACCGTCTTGACAACACGGGCGACCGTGCCGAAGGCGGTGACAACGACTTCGGCGTCGTCGGTCTTGTAGCACTCCCACATCTGCTCGTTCTCGCGGGCGGCCTTGTAGGCCTCCTGCAGAACGGCGTTATGCACGGTCAGGGATTCGGTGTCGATGTAGATGGAGTTGATCACGCCGCGCTTGGCGGGGTCGTCGCCCGGCTTCCAGCCGGTGCAGGCCCAGGGCTTCTTCTCCGGATCGACCTTGAAGTCGACCATCTCGGGCATCTCGACAGGCTCCATCATCTGGGCGATGATGCCGTCGGCCAGGAAGAGGACGGGCATGCGGTACTTCTCCGCCTTCTCAAAGGCGAACATCATGATGTCGATGGCTTCCTGCACGGAGGAGGGAGCGTAGGTCAGCAGGTGGTAGTCGCCGTTGCCGCCGCCCTTGACGCCCTGGAAGTAGTCGCCCTGGGAGGCCTGGATGTTGCCCAGACCGGGGCCGCCGCGCATGACGTTGAGGATCACGCAGGGCAGCTGCGCGCCTGCGCAGTAGGAGATGCCCTCCTGCTTGAGGCTGACGCCGGGGCTGGAGGAGGAGGTGATGACGCGCGCGCCGGTGCCGGCGGCGCCGTAAACCATGTTGATGGCCGCGACCTCGCTCTCGGCCTGGAGGAAGCATCCTCCGACCTCGGGCATACGGGCGGACATGTACTCGGGGATCTCGGTCTGCGGGGTGATGGGGTAGCCGAAGAAGAAACGCGCGCCCGCGCGAATGGCGGCCTCGGCGATCGCTTCGGAACCCTTCATAAGAGTCAGAGCCATTGTCATTTCCTCCTTAATCTCTCTCGATCCGGATCGCGACGTCCGGGCAGGTGCGCGCGCAGGATGCGCAGCCGATGCACTCCTCGGGCGCGACGACCTCCGCCGGATGGTAGCCCTTGGCGTTCAGCTTGACCTTTGCCAGAGCGAGGACGCCTTTCGGGCACGCTCTTGCGCAGAGGCCGCAGCCCTTGCAGATGAGTTCATTGATTGTTACTTTTACCATGATACTCCTCTTTTCTGTACATTTTTGCCTTGATGACAAACGTATTGTAAACCGCAAAAGCGGGGTATGCGCATCCGTTATTTTTCGCCGACGCCGAAGGGGTTGTCGTTCAGCCCGCGGATCCAACTGTCCCAGTCGCGCTGCATATAGGTGTCGATCACCAGCGGCTTGCCGATGTATTTCGGGTCGTGCCCCTCTGAGAGGAAAACGTCGAGCATGGCCTTTTTGCCGGAAGTGTAGAGCACCGGGACGCCGGTTTTTTCCGAGACCTCGCGGATCATCTCATAGCCGTCGCGCAGCTCGGCCGGGGTGGTGCACTGGGCGAGGTTGGTGTTGTTGATCATGCCGCTGATCTTCAGCCGGGAGTGGATCTGCATCTCCTCCTGCAGGTGGATGATCTTCTCCACGGTGCCGGCGAGCGGACGGCGGATGTTCACGACGTTGAGCACCTCCAGCTCGTCCGGGGCAAGGGCCATGAAGTCCTGGTGGTAGCGGCCCAGCGCCGTCGAGCCCACCGCGTCGCCGCCCACGTCGAAGACCACGCAGTCCCAGTCCATCGCGAAGGCCGAGGCGACCTCCGCCGGGAGCGAGAGCGTCTCGATGCCGGAAGAGGCATAGTTGGGGCTGACCACGCGGATCTCTTTCATGCGGGCCATTTTGCCGCGCTCGGTCAGGCGGAAATAGGTGTTGACCATATCCAGGTCGAGCAGCTCGGTCCGCAGGCCCTGCTCCGCCGCGTTGAAGGCGAAATTGAGCGCCAGCTCGGTCTTGCCGCTGCCGTAATTGCCGATCAGCACATAGTATTTCTTCATACGACACCTCTTTGCGCGTGGATAGTCTGCCCCTTCATTATTGTATCATCGGCCTTTCGGCGCGTCAATGAACAAACTGCCGATAATTGACTGTGCTTTAGCGTCAAATTGACGAATTATTTTTTTGTCTGCTTTCAATTAGGTGCATTATTTTATAATTTCCCTCAATACTGCACTTTTATTTCCGGGCATTGCGGCAGACCGGTCAGCTTTCCGCCGGCCAAAAAAAAGCAGGCGTGAATACACACCTGCTTTTTTATGGAATTCAGAATTTCCCATGCGAGCCGCCGAAGGTATGGCCCGACGTGACGTGCACGTTGCTGCCTCCGCCGCCGCCGTGATGCTCGGTCCGCTGCGGGATCGGCGTTTTGGCCACGTTGGCGTAGAGGAAGCGGTCGTCGCTCGTGCGCAGATTCAGCCCGCCGCGGGCATAGTGCGCAGCGCCGTAGTTCTTTTCCACGCTCTTCATCTGGCGCTTCATCGCGCCCGTCGGGATGCCGCCGGAGAAAAAGCCGACGACGGCGGAGATCAGCGCCGCCAGGGGCGCGGTCTCCTTCAGGCTCTTGGGCTCGCGCTCGGGAGGATCGGAAGGATAATAATCGTAGGGCTTCCCGTTTTGGGCCTGCTCCAGAAGCGTGCCGCAGTCGTTGATGAACTGCTCGGCCGCCCCGGCCCAGTCGTCGCGTCCGTTGATAAGATAACGGGTGAAGTTCGGCTCGAGATAGTTCGTCAGCCCGTAATCGGTAAAGGCCGTGATCGCATAGCCGCTGGTCGATTCGTTGAATTCCCTGTCGCCGACGGAGATCAGAAGAAGGATCCCGTCTCTGTCCGCGCCTATTCCATAGCCGTTGTCAAGGAAAAAGTTGTCGGAATAGCGCACGATATCGTTTCCTTCGAGGCTGGAAACAAAGACGACCGCGACGTCGCACTGATACTTTTCGCTGACCTCGTCGGCGAGCGCGTTGAGCGAGACGAGCCTGGAGGGCTCGATCACGCCCGCCAGGTCGGCCACGCGGTCGAGCCGGCGATAGACGGACAGCTCCGCGCTATCCGCGTTCGCATGCCCCTCCGCGCAGACCGCCGCGCAGAGTGAAAGTGCGAGCGCAAGAACGAGAAGCAGGGAGAACAGACGTTTTTTCATCGCTTCGTCCTCCTCACGTCAGCTGGATCAGCATCTGCACGCCGAATGCGATCGCCGCGACGATGCCGCCGTAGATCAGCCGATACTTCCAGTAGACGCCCTTGTCCGTCGGCAGGTCGCCGACGAATTTGCCGGTCTGCCCGTTCATGGCGAACTGATAGTTCTTTCCGTTCCAGCTCGTGTTAAGGATCCAAACCGGCAGCAGCGCGTACTTGGCGCGGGCATTCTTCAGGCGCAGATTGCTGCCGCTGCAGCTCACGCCCGCGTAGCCGCCCGTGGTCTGGGAAAAGGCCTCGAGCGTACTCTGCTTCACGCGCTCGTTCGCCCGTTCGATGCTGTCTTCCGCCGCGACGTCATATCGGTCGGCAAAATAACCGGAAAGGTAACCCTTCTGAAAGCGCACGGCCTTGGAGGTATCGAAGGGCTCGAGCGACTCCATCACATCGTCGGGCATCTTGAGCGAGCCGTCCACCGGCACATTCTCAAAGCGGACGTAACCGCTGCGGAACAGACGGTAATGGCGCGTCTCGGTGTAGTTGTAGTTCCGGTCGCTCCAGCTTCTCACACGCGTGGCGTTGAAGCTCATGTCCGCGTCCGCGTCCGCGTCAAAGAGCCAGAAGGGCACGTATACGCCCTTGATCTCGTCGAGATGATTCTCCGAGGAGAAGGCGCGGGGCAGCAGCTTTTTGCCTCTGAAGTGCTCGCGCAGGGCGGCCTTGGCCGCCTCCTTGTCGAGTTGGAAGGGCACGATCATATCCGGCTTGAGCGAGCCGGAGAGCTGGCCCGGCACGATCGTCGGGTTGGCGCAGTAGGGGCAGCTCGTCGCGGCGGTGGTCGCGTCGCAGATCAGCTCTGCGCCGCAGGAGGGACAGTTGTACACCCTCAGGCCCTCGCCCTCGGCGCCCCAGGACGAACCCGCGGAGCCGAGATCCCAGTCGACATCCAGGGCGTCCTCGACGTCCTCGGGCACGTTCTGGGTCTGGGCGGCCTGAGCCGCGTTGAAGGCGTTCTCCGCGTTCTCGTTTTTCTCCGCCAGCAGCGCCTCGATCTCGCTGACCGTGAAGACGCTGCCGCAGTATGCGCACGCCATGTTGCCGGTCTTGCTGTCATACTGCAGCGGGCCGGTACAGGCGGGGCATTTGTAGTTGGTTACCTGTGATGGCATGGGACTCCTCCTGTGCTTGAAATGGCAAAAGGGCCATACCCGCGCCCCAGCGGGGCGCGGGCGCGGGCCTTATTCACTGCTCAGAGCCTGTCCTCTTCGGTAAAGGGGTCGCCGCAGTTGGGGCAGAATTTCGGCGGATTGGCCGGATCCTCGGGCTCCCAGCCGCACTTGGAGCACTTATAGGCCACGGCGGCGGGCCTCTTCGCGCCGCACTGCGGGCAGAAGTTGCCGGTGCAGATCGTGCCGCATTCGCACTTCCAGGCGCCCTCGGGGATCTCCTCGGGCTTCTTGGCGCCGCACTGCGCGCAGAACTTGCCCGTGTTCACCGCGCCGCAGGCGCATGTCCAGCCCTCCTTCGCAGGGGCGGCGGGAGCGGCAGCCTGCTGCGCGCCCATCTGATAGAGGCTCTGCGCGTTGACGCCGCCGGCGTTCTGCGCCATGTTCATGCCCATGAAGGCCATGGCGGCTCCGCTCTCGTTCTTGGCGGCGTCCTGCATCGCGGCGGCCTGCGCGCCGACAAGGTGCGCAGCGGCCATCGTGGGATCGCGGAACATCGCGTTGCGCTGGGCCTCCTTGATCATGGCCTCGTCCTCTTCGCTGGCCTTCACGCTGGAGACGCCGAAGGAAACGATCTCGATGCCGCGCAGGTCACGCCATTTGCCGGAGAGCTCTTCGTTGAGCGCGTCGGCAAGCTCGGTCGTGTGGCCGGGGATCGCGGAGTAGCGCACGCCCATCTCGGAAATCTTCGCAAAGGCAGGCTGCAGCGCCGTGAGAAGCTCGGTGCGCATCTGGCTCTCGAGCCGGTCGACGGTGTAGTCGGCGATCACGTTGCCGCAGACGTTGGTATAGAACAGAAGCGGGTTCGAGATGCGCACGCTGTACTCGCCGAAGCAGCGGATGGCGATGTCCACGTCGAGGCCGATCTTCTCATCCACGACGCGGAAGGGCACGGGGTTGGCCGTGCCGTATTTCATGCCCGGCATTTCCTTCGTGTTGAAGTAGTAGATGCGCTGATCCTTCGGGGCCTCGCCGCCGAAGGTGAAGCGCTTGCAGACGTTCTTGAAGACCTCGAGGATGCTGCTGCCGAGATTGCCGGAGAAGACGGACGGCTCGGTGGAGCTGTCGTAGGTGTACTCGCCCGGCTCGGCGCAAAGGTCGACGACCTTGCCCTGCTCGACGATCAGCATGCACTGTCCGTCGGCCACCGCGATCAGGGAGCCGTTGGAGATGATGTTGTCGCTGCCGGAGGTGTTGGACGAGCGGCCGGACACTTTCTTTTTGCCCTTGGTCGCCATGACGTTTGCGGGGAGAGCCTCACAGTAAAAATACTCTTTCCACTGGTCGGCAAGAACACCGCTTGCCGCGCCGAGCGCCGCTTTGATAAGACCCATTGTTTTTCTCCTTTCAGATTGTCGTTGATGTCGCGTCTATGTGGATGCTTGATTGCTCATTCTTCATCGGTGGGATCCTCGTCCACCGGGTGTCGCCTCGCGCGCTGTTTTTTGTCCACCGCATGCAGGACCAGCGCGGTCACGCTCACCGCGAGCAGCGTGAGCACCAGCAGCGCCGCAGCCGCCGTGAAGAGCGGATTGCCGCCGCTCAGCAGCGGATTGGCGCCGCCGCGGTTCGGGGGCGTCGTCGGCACGGGCGTGGGCACGGGAGCGGGCTCCGGCTCCGCCGTGGCCGCAGGCTCGGTATAGACAATCGCCACCGGTGCGGTGTAGATCGGCGCGCTGGCGTCCCGGCCGCGGACGCACCAGACGCCCACGGAGTAGAACACCTGCCCGAGCTCCTCGGGCGGGGTATACGAACTTTCGGTCGCGCCGAGGATCGCCTCGCCGGAATTCCTTGCGGCGGAATAGCTGCGGTACCACTGATACTTGACCGTATCGCCGCTTGGGGAGACGGCCTCGACGGCGAGCGTCCGCGTCTGGCCGAGGCTCAGCTTCGCGCCGCCGCTCTTCATCGTGACGCGGGGCGAGGGCACAAGGCCCTGCAGCACGGTGATCTGCGCGCGGTTGGTGAAATGCGCGCCGCCGTCCGCGTCGAAAAAGCACGTCTGCACATACCAGCCGTCCATTGTGTAGGGGACCGAGATCAGCTGCAGTTCTTCGGTCTCGACGCCGCCCATCTCGAGACCGGGAAAAGCGTCCAGCGCCTCCTCGTTTTCATAGACGGTCGATCCGTCCGGGCTGACGAACAGCCACACGAGACCGACGTAATTCTTCGCGCGGGAGACAAACATTACGTCCTCGCCCTCATTGACGGTATCTCCCCAGGGATGCTTCGTGATCTCAAAGGGGCCGCCGTCGTCGGCTGCCAGAGCCTCGGGCGCGGCGCACACGGTGAGGAACAGCATGAGTATCGCAAGGATAACGGAGCAGCTTTTTTTCACGATATTCTTCTCACTCTCCCCTCGCCGTCTTTTTCGTTCAGTATAATGCAAGGCCGGTGAAATATCAACCGATGAACTGTGAATTTTATTCTCCGAGCGTGCAGAGTTCCTCTCCTCTCTCCGCGCCGGCGCTCTCTTCTTCTGCCGTTGCCGCGGCCTCTTCCTTTCTGGCGTTCAGCGCGTCTCTGACTGCGGAGAGCAGCTCGCGGTCGCCATAGAAGCGGAAGGGGTCGAGAGCGCACTCCGCGGCCGCGATCTCGAGCAGCGCGATGAAGAAATCATAGTAATCTCCTCCGACGCCCAGAGCCTTCCCGATACGCAGGAGCTCCTCCTCGCACAGCTCGCGCAGCGAGACGCCCGGCGTCCGGCGCTGATAGCGCGCGACGATCTGCTCGAAGGCCTCGCGCTCGCTCATGCCGCGCTCGATGTAATAGTGTTTGCCCCAAAGGCCGCAGAGGTCGTGCCAGGCGTCGAAATAGCCGATCTTCATGTCGCGGCGCGCCTGCTCGGCGTCGAAGTTCAGCACGCCGCCGAGGTCCGCGTCGGTATCTATGTAATGGATCTCGACGTCCTCGGGGATCTTGAAGCGGCGCTCGCGCCCCATGCCGCCGGGGAGACGCACGGCGATGATGTCCTTATAGCCGTTCTCCACCAGCACGTGCAGCGGCAGATTGTCGATAAAGCCGCCATCGGCATAGAGCTTGCCGCCCAGTTTTTCCAGACGAAAGCTCGGATGGTACGCGCTGGCGAGCAGCATGTCGTAGATCTCTTCCTCCTCGAGGTCGTTGAGCCGCAGCTCGAGACCCTTGCGGTCCGTCAGCGAGACGGTGGCGATGAAGAGTGCGACGTCGGAGGTTTTGATCTTTTTGCTGTCCACGACCTCGTGCACCCAGGCGCGCAGCGGCGCCACATCCAGTCCGCGGTCATGGATCACGTCGAAGGCCTGCCGGATCACGTCCTGAATGCTGCCGAGATCGATCTCGCCGCTGACAATCTTCCGCAGGTTTTCCTCCTCGTCGGCCTCATAGTTGATCACCTTGTCCAGGCGGATGTCCGACCAGGCCGCGATCGCGCGCGGCAAATCGCGCATGGCCATCAGCGCGCCGTTGAGCGCGCCGACCGAGGTGCCGGAGACCGCGTTATAGCGGATCCCCATCTCCTCGAGCGCCTTCCACACGCCGATCTCATATGCGCCCTTGGCGCCGCCGCCCTCCAGCGCGACGGCGTAGGTCTTGTTCAGGTCCAGCTTCGGTTTCATCCTGTCCCTCGTTTCTTCCCCTCGCCGCTCACGGCGCGGCCGTGAAGGGGCGGAAAGCATTTCGTATTTGCATGCAGTCTCATCTTACACCGCGCGGAAGGAATTGGCAACGCTTTTTGTGCCTCCTTTTGCCCCATCCTGACAGGAGGAAACGGCTTTTGCCGCGCAGGAAATCGTGCAGCCGGCCCTCGATATGCAAGGGAAGCTTGTGAAGAGAAGCCCGGCGTGTCCCCTTTCCTCGTTCAAGCATGCAAAAAGCCACCGGTCTCCCGGTGGCTTTTTCATCGTATAAAAGGGGGATTACTTCTTGGCAAGGCCCTTCTGACGGGCATACTCGGCCGCGCCGAGAGCGCCCATCAGCTGCGGGTCGGTCTTCAGGTTCACGACCTTGAGCTTCAGCACGTGCTCGATGGCCTCCTTCAGACCGTCGTTCTTCGCGCAGCCGCCCGTGAGCGTGATGCTGTCCGTCGCGCCCGCCTTCTTCGCCATGACGAAGCAGCGCTTCGCTACCGCCATCTCGATGCCGGCCGCGATCTCGTCCATCGGCTTGCCCTCGCCCACCAGCGTGATGACCTCAGACTCTGCAAACACCGTGCACTGCGCCGTGATCGGGATCACGTTCTTCGCCGTCAGGGACAGCTTCGAAAACTCCGGCAGGCTCATCTCAAAGCTGCGCGCCATCGCCTCGAAGAAACGGCCCGTTCCGGCCGAGCACTTGTCGTTCATCGCAAAGTTCTTCACCGTGCCGTCCGTGTCGATCGAGATGCCCTTTACGTCCTGGCCGCCGATGTCGATGATCGCCTTCACGCTCGGGTCCGTGATGTGCACGCCCATCGCGTGGCAGCTGATCTCCGAGATGTTCTCGTCCGCAAACGGCACCTTGTTGCGCCCGTAGCCCGTGCCGATCAGGTACTCGAGTTCCTTCGAGTCCTTCAGCCCCGCCTGCTTGCACACGTCTTCCATCGCCGCGATCGCGCTCTGCTCAGAGTTGATCTTGCTGCGGATCGTGGTATCGGCGATCATCTTGCCGGTCTCATCCATGATAACTGCTTTCGTAAAGGTCGATCCTACGTCGCAGCCGCCAAAGTATTTCATGTATCAATTCCTCCGATTGTAATGTTTTATTTTTTTATGGTTGGATACAAGCGAAGCCTTACATGCAGACCTCGTCCTCGAATTCGACGAGAGACGGATCGACAGGCTCGGCCTGTAGAACGGTGCGCATGTAGTTGTTGACCTTGTCGCGCATGTTGCGTCTCGAGACGGTGCGCGGGTCCATCAGGTCGTGCTCGACCCAGATCAGGTCGTAGCCGCGCTGACGTCCCTGCTCGTCGAGCAGGCCCTGAACGGTCGCCATGTTCTTGCAGGCGACGTTCTGGTACATGATGACGATCTGCGCGTTCCAGTCCTTGCACTGCTTCCAGCACTCGTCGACGACGTTCTGGTAGCCGCCGTTCGTGTGACGGCGCATGACCATGCGTTCGTAGAGACGGGCGAGGTCGCGCAGGGCCTCTTCCTTGTCCTCGGTCTCGAGGTGCTTGGTGTAGTTGAGCGACTCCATCTCGACCAGGATGTCGATGCCCCAGCAGTTGGCCAGCCAGTTGGAGAAGTTGGCGTAGTAGTGAGCCGGGCAGGACCACACGATGCCGCGGTACTTCATCTTGCGCGCGGGCCACGCGGACTCCTTGCGCTCGTAAGCCTTCATGAGCATCTTGTTGACCTTCTCCATCGAGGGGATGACGCGCGGGTCGATGCCGCCGTCCATCTCGTAGTTCCACTTGCGGAAGAGCTCGTAGCTCGGTCCGATGAACTGCGGGTAGGCGGACTTGTTGACCTCCCACTTCTGGAGCTCGAGATCCGTCTCATAATTGAAACGCTTCATGCACTCGAAGTAGTGATCCCAGTTCCACTTCGCGCCGGTGGCGTCCTCGATGGCCTTGATGCAGGCCTTGATGTCCTCGGCGCCCATCTGCACGGTCTCCTCGTCGAGGTAGCGGACGGGGAAGCAGAGGTGGAACACCGGGGTATCGGGGAAGCGGCGGGAGAAGTAGGACGAGGCCATCGTCGAGCCGTCGCAGGGCATCGAGCTGGAGATGAACAGCGAGCCCATGTCGGGCAGAGCGTTGATGACCAGCGCGCCGCACTCGGAGGACGGAACCGGGCAGGTGTCGGCCGGCAGACCGTAGCTCTCGACCGCGTCGATATAGGGGATGCAGACCAGCTGGTCGATCTCGGAGACGAGGAACATGGGCAGCAGCTGGTGCGGGATGGCGCAGAGATCGGGGAAGCCGGCGGCGATCTGACCCATGGTCATCTCGTCGAAGGTGAACATCATCTTGTTGAGCTCATCGCTGTTGCCGTTCTTGCGGTCCGCCTTGGAGAGGAGCACCAGATTCTCCGCGACGTAGCGGAAGATCTGGAAGGTGACCTCATGGCTCATGCGCAGGTTGGACCCGCGCAGGCCGAGGATGTTCTTATCCATAAAGCCGTGGCAGCAGAAGTAGGAGATCATCCAGCGGTACCACAGCGCGCTGTTCATGGCGGGGATCAGATCCTTGGAGAAGGTGCCGAGCAGCATGCCCCACATATGGGCCCATTCCCAGAAATCATAGGCGGTGTCCTTCACGCCGCGCCACTCGCGGCGGACCGTGGCCATCGCGCCCTTGCGGTAGAGACGGCCGAGGCTGCGCTCGCCGTTGACGACGCGATCCCATTTTTCCTTGTTGTCCAGCGCCATGAAGGCCTGATACTCATCCTTGATGCGCTCACCGTCGGCCTTGAAGACGCCGACCATATCCTTGCCGAACTTCTGCCAGTCGGTCTCCTTGAGCATTTCACCAAAGATGCCGACAACTTCCATCAGGTTCTCGCCCTGCTTTTTCCAGTTGATGTTGTCTTTGGCTTTCCAGAACTTGGGGTTGGGATATTGTACCTTCTTCGCCATTACTTCATTCCCTCCTCTTTATGGATGCGCTTGATCTCCAGCGACTCGACAAAGGCCTGGACGCGCGTACGCAGCTGGCCGGAGTTGCCGTTGTTGTACAGTCGGTCGATGGAGAGTACGGGCCAGCCATATTCGTCGTGCATGATGTGGCTGACCAGCGCACGCTCGAAGCCCCAGTAATCGCAGTACTTCATCTGCTCGTAGATGATGCCTTCTGCGCCGAACTCCTTGGCGAGGCGGTCGGACGTCTCGCGGCGCTGCAGCACCTTCTCGTCGGAGATCCAGCGGGCACACTCGGAGGTCTGCATGTAGTGCAGGCAGATCTGGCGCAGCGCGGGCTCGTCGTCGCGCAGCTCGATGACCTCACGGCCCGGGGTGGAGCCGAAGCAGTAACGGTCGGACACGACCAGAGCGCCGACGTCCTCGATGAGCTTGGTCAGGCTCGGGTCGTCGATCTCGGAGCCGACGATCGCCACGCGGGCGCGGAAGGGGCTCTTCTTGTCGGGTTTACGCTTCTTCAGCTCTTCGAGCGTCTCACGCAGGTAGGGCAGGATCAGCGCCTTCGGGCAGACATAGGAGACGAGGTTCAGGAGGTGGAACTCATAGCCCGTGATGACCGGATTCTCCTTCTTGCGCATCTGGCTGATCTCGCTGATGATGCGGCAGACCTCGTTGTGCTCCTCGACAGCCTTGCGGATGGCCTCGTCGGAGATGTCCACGCCGAAGACCTCGTGCAGACGGTCGAGCACGCGCACCTGCATCTGCCTCTCATAGCCGTCGAGCGTGTAGTCGGTGATTTTGAAGGGCATATCGGTGTGCGTGACGAAGAAGTTGGGTTTTTCGTTGATGTTCAGGATCTCAAAGTGCTCCATCGCGCGGTTCATCATGGAGCAGGCGTCGACGCCGATCACCGCGTCGAGGAAACGGTAGCCGCCCTCGATGCCGCGCTCGACAAGCGCCCTGGCGAACTCGCAGGTGTAGTTCGACATATAATAGGTCGCGATGTCGATCGAGCCGGTGTTCGGTGCACGAAGTCTGGTCGAGAAGCATTTGTCGACGTTGAGCAGAACCTCCGGGATATGGTAGCAGGTATAGCCGAGGGCGATGCCGCCGTCGGCCTGAGCCTGTTGTATCAGCTCGTTGTCGGCGCTCTCAAGCAGTTTTTCGAAGTAGATCAGATGCTTAAGATCTTTCAAATGTTACACCTCTTCTTCTAAAGAATTTCTATTTTGTGGAGTGCTTCCTTCACTCCCTTGAGCATAACGGAATCCGCGTCAAGCTCCAGCACGCTTCGGCCCCGGATATCGTTGGCGGCGAAGGTGTTGTCCGCGGGGATGGCGGAGAGGATCTCCACCGGACTGTCTGTGAGCTCGACCAGCTCGGGATTGGTGACGCGGTTGATGATGCAGCCGATCTTCTCATACGAGATCAGCTCGTCCGCAACCTGTTTGATCGTCGTGATGACCTGCGCGCCCTTCTTGCTCTGATCCGTAATCAGCAGCAGATGCGTGACCTTTTCCATGACGCGGCGCTGGATCTGCTCGATCCCGGCCTCACCGTCGATCACCACGTAGTCAAAGCTGTTCGCGAGGATACTGATGACCTCCTTGAGGTAGGAATTGACCTTGCAGTAGCAGCCGGAGCTCTCCGGTCTGCCGATCGCAAGAAAAGCAAAGCCCGGCATTTCCACCAGTGCGTCGAACATGCGGAAGCGCGCCTCGCTGAGAAGCTCAAGCGCCTCTTTCGTATCGCCGTTCTCCACGCTGTCGACGATGCTCTGCCGAATGTCATCAAGCGTCAGCTTCACGTCCACGCCAAGAGCAACGGAGAGACCCACGGCGGGATCGGCGTCGATCGCAAGGATCTTCTTATCCGGGTATTCTTCGGTAAGAAGCCGCACGATACACGCGCAGATCGAGGTTTTCCCGACGCCGCCTTTGCCTGCTACCGTAAGGATCTTGGCTGTATTCTCCATATGAAATCACCTCTTTGCTGTCAGATAGGCAAGCTTGTGGGCATACTATCTCAGATTAGGCTTATTTTATCATAAGGCTCCCTTTTATGCAAGGAAAACGCGTCTGCGTCCTGTGCTTTCCGGGGAGCTTTCGGGCTGCCCCGCAGTCCTCTCCAGCCGTGCTTGCTCCGCATTATTGTTTAAACATTTTTTGAAAAGTGTCCTGTTTTCGGGCGTTTTTCAGGGGCAAAAAAAAGATGTGCCGCTCTCTTTGTGAAAGCAGCACAAATTTGACCTTGAAATTTCTCTCAATTCAACAAGTACACGCCGAGATTGAGATAGGCCGCGAAAAACAGCCAGAAGAGATAGGGCGCCATCAGCTTTCCCGCCCGCGCGTCGATATAGCCGAAGCGCAGCGCGCACACGAGCGCAAGCGCGAAGAGCAGGATCAGCCACAGGAAGGCCAGCAGATACAGACCCAGAACGAAGAAGATCAGCGGCCATATAAAATTGGCCGCCAGCTGCAGGGCATAAGCGCCCATTGCGCGTCGGATACGCTCGGGCGAGGCGGCGGAGGTGAAGACATTATAGCTCGCCAGCCCCATGAGGACATACAGCAGCGTCCACACCACGGGGAAGACCCAGCCCGGAGGAGCGAGCATCGGCTTATACATGTTCCGGTAATCCTCCATGCCTCCCCTGCTCAGCAGTCCCGCCAGAGCGCCGACAAGCAGCGGCGCCGCTATGCAGATCACAAGCTGCTTCCATTTGATTTTTCCGCTTTTCATTTCGATCACCCGTATCAGGATATGCTTCCGGGGACGGGCTTATGCCGCGACGCCTTCTTTTTTCACCCGAAGGCCCTGCAATTCTTGACAAGCAGGGACTTTTCTCTTATTCTGAAAACAAAGGGAAAAACGAAAACAGGAAATCAAGCTGAATGGAGGAAAACAGGATGAAAAAGTACCGGATATTTGCTCTGCTGCTGGCCCTGATCATGCTTCTCTCCCTCTCGGCCTGCGGAGGAAACTCCTCAAAGGACGAGGCGGTGAAGGACGCGCTTGCCAGCGCAGCGAACGAAGCCAAGGAAGCCGCTTCCAAGGAAGAGCCTGCCGCCGAACCCGTGCCCGAGCCCACGCCGGAACCCACACCAGAGCCTACGCCCGAACCGACACCCGAACCGACACCCGCACCCACGCCT
>JAFSJZ010000097.1 GCA_017449185.1 Oscillospiraceae bacterium | reverse complement strand
CGCCCCGCGCTTCATAGGGAGCGGAAGAAATCGTGTAGGGACGCGACAGCACGCTTTCGCCGATCTTCAGGCGGAAGTTGACGTACTGGCCGCTCTGGAAAACGGGGATGTGGCCGTCGCCGCTCTCGAAGCGGAAGACGCGGGAGCTCGGGGAGGCCTCACGGATGTCCACGACCTTGAAGACCATGTGCTTGGGGTGCAGCAGGTCCGCGACTTCACGGATCGGATCCTTCGGATCGGGGATTGTCGAGCCCTTGGCAAAATTTTCTTCTCTGAGCTTCGTGACGCGGGAGGCTCCGCCGACGTCCTGCAGGAAACCTTTGACCTTGATGCTCATTTCTTCGCAGCCTCCTTCTTCTCCTTGTCTTCCTTGACGGCCTTCGCCGCGGCGCGGCCGTTGGTGATCTGCGGGCCCATGCCGTCGCCGCTCATGCCGTGAGCGCCGGCGAACTCGAGTCCTTCGATGAAGTGATCCTTCTCCTTCATCTGCAGACGGGCCACAGCGTGGTCCTCCATCGAGTGCAGATACCCGTAGATGTTGCCCTTCCACGCGCCGACGTAGTGTGCGATCGACATGGGCGTGGTGACCTCGATCTCGGTGATGCGGGGCCGGAAATCGACCTTCGTGATGTCGATGCAGCTCTGGATCATCTCGCTCGCGAGGCGGCGCTTGAGATCGAAGTATTCCTCCTCCTTCACGCTCTCAAAGGGCTTGGAGGGAACGAGCGCCGTGATGGACAGCTGGGTGTAGCCCTCCGGCAGCGTCGGGTTGGCGTAGTTGAGGCAGATCGTGGTGACGTAGTTGTAGGGCTCGGTGAGGTTCGAGTAGTTCTCCCAGATCTTGTTGGTGTCCATCGTCGTGCCGGAGAAGGTGGAGTAGTTCTGGATGCCGTTTTCCTCCGGCGTGCCCTCGATGACCATGATGACGGACACCGGCACGACCGAGAGCTTGCGGTTGTTGATCATGCGGATCGCGCCCTCGGGCACCTCGGAGAGCGGCTCGATCATCTGGCTGTAGACGCGGTTGGGGTAGGGCCCAGAGATCACGTAGTCGCAGTGGATCTCGTCGCCGCGTGCGGTGCGTACGCCGTAGACCTTGCCGTCCTTGACCAGGATCTTCTCGACTTCCTGGTTGAACTCGTACTGCGCGCCGTTCTCCTCGCACTTTTGCTGCATCTTCATGCTCATCTCATGGCTGAAGCCGCGGCAGACATAGGAGCCGGTGAAATAGTCGGCCATCAGGAAGGCGTAGATCGTGAAGGGCAGGTCGTCCATGCGGTTGCCGACATAGATCCAGTAGGGCGTAAGCATCTCGACGGCCTTTTTCGGCAGATCGAAGGTGTTGATGACCTCGGTGGCGGAGTAGCCGACCGTCTTGACGAAATCGGGGTGCTTGAGGAGCATCTGCACCTTGCTCATCGGCGTGACGGAGAGAATGTTCATGCTGTCGTACACGCGGCGGCACAGCAGCATCAGCTCGTGCACCTTTTCATAGGTGCCGGGGCAGACCTCGTCGACCTCTTTGGCGACGGTGGTGTAGCTGTCGTCATAGTCGTGGTGCAGGATCTTGTCGATGCCGGAGTTGGGCAGCGCGACGCGGTAGCACTCGTTGACGGGCAGCCAGTCGATGTCCACGCCCATGTCGTCGAAGAACTTGCCGACCTTCAGGCGCTTGTTGGGCTGGCCGATGGACATCATCTCGTGGAGCGTGGCCTCGATCTCGAAGCCGTTGCGCACGAAGTCGGTGGCGAGGCCGCCGGGCATGTTGTGCTTCTCGAGGATCAGGATGTCCTTGAAGCCCCAGGCCTGCAGCTGCAGGCAGGCGGACATGCCGGCCAGAGCGCCGCCGATGATGACCACCTCATAATGGTCCTTGTAGAATTTCATACTGTCATCCTTTCAAAAAAACAGGGGGCAAAGGGCTGCCCCCTGTTCGGGTGTGATTAGAAGAATCTCTCCACCAGTTCGCGGGAGTACTCGGCCGTCTCGTCCATGTCGCCGAAGGCCATGATCTCGCCGGCGTAGAAGGTGTCGTACTTGCCCTGCATGGCCTCGACCTTGTCGTACCAGCCCGCGGCATAATCCTCGCAGGAAACGTGCGGGAAGTAGTACACGCTCCACTTGTTGATGACTTCCTTGGCGGGGTTGTGCATGATCTTGAGGTCTTCCAGAACCATTTCGTTGCACTTGTCGTAGGGGACCTCTTCCATGTCCTTGTGGGTGCGCAGCGCGTAGGTCGTGATGACCTGGTCGATGTTCTCCTTCCAGCGGCGGTAGTAGACCATCAGGTGGCCCAGACGCTCCTTGACCATGTTGTCGAACACATAGTAGGAGATCTCGGGGTGATCCTTGGGCTCGGTGATGAAGGCCTGGACGGTGTAACGCTCGTAATCGATCTTGGAGAAGAGCTCCAGCTCGTCCTCACGGGCGTCGAAGTAATCGACCATGCCGTTGTTGTTGCCCATGTTGCCGTCGGCGACGTACAGAGGCGCGGTGACGATGACCTTGTCGTACTCTTCGACCTTGCCGTTGACGGTGATGAACACCTTGCCGTCTTTTCTCTCGACCTTGCTGATCTCGGAATTGACTCTCGCCGGGTGCATGATGTGGTCGTTGAGCTGCTCCCAGATCCACTGGGTGCCTTCCTTCCAGGTCCAGAGGTTGACCTTGACGAAGTTCATCGTGGTCTGGAAGTCGAGGTACTTGAGCACGTAGGCCGCGGGGATCTCGTCGAAGTAGCCGTAGCCGAAGGAGGTGTACGGTCCGATCCAGATGTCCTGCACGAGCTCGACGCCGTTCTTTTTGCAGAACTCGGCGAAGGGCAGCGCCAGATCCTTGAGGTTCTCATTGACGCCCTCGACCTTTTCACGGCCCGGGGTGACGGCATAGCCGTCGTAGCGGCCCTCGGCGACGCCGCGGTGGCCGTTGAGGTCATATCCCTTGTACTTGGTCTCCAGCAGCTCGCCGAAGAGCTTGACCTGCTTCTTCATCTTCAGCAGACGGGGGATCTTGAGAATGTTCTTCTTGGGCTCGAAGGGCTCGATAACCTTGCCCTTGCTGTTCTTGTAGTTGCGGTTGAGCTTGGGCCCGTCGTGCGTGATGCCGCAGAACTTCTCGACGTCCTCCACGGCATAGTAGGACGGAACGCCCATGATGGCGCCCATCTCATAGCGCTTGCCGTTGTAACGCGGAGACCAGCACTTGCCGCCGACTCTCGCGGATTTCTCGAGGATGGTGTAGTTCGTATATCCCTTCTGCTCGAGATACATGCCGGCGGAGAGGCCCGCGGGGCCGCCGCCGATGATGGCGATGCGAATGTTCTTGTCCATGGTTTTCCTCCGTTTATCAGTTTTGGCGTTTTTTGCTCAGATATAGTCATTATACAACATGCGCGGGAAAAATGCACTATATAATTTTGTGGAATTGTCGCAAAAAATCGCTGCAAAAACGCTTGCGGAGGGAGAAAAGTTCTTCCCTTGTCCGAGGATGTATGATATAGTGGAAAAAAAGACTACGGAGGTGTGACATGCGCTTTGACAGCTTTGAGCATCTGCTCTCTCATTATGCTTCCGCCTGTCCCGACGCGCCGGCGCTGCGCTATGAGAAGGAAACGCTCAGCTTTGCCGAACTGAACGAGCGTGTCCTGCGCCGTGCCGGGGAACTGCGCGCCGAAGGAAAGACCTGCCTGGGCCTTCTCTGCGACGGCAGTCTCGACAACGTGATCGAGATCTTCGCCGGCAATCTCGCCGGGCTGCAGCTCGTGCTGCTCGACGATTCGCTGGACACGGAGATCCTCAGCATGCTGATGCGCTATACCGACGTCGATCTGCTCTGGGGCGACGAGGAGCTCGTCGAAGAGCTCGAGCCCTCGCTGAC
Source organism: Oscillospiraceae bacterium (assembly GCA_017449185.1). Taxonomy (GTDB): domain Bacteria; phylum Bacillota; class Clostridia; order Oscillospirales; family Oscillospiraceae; genus Limivicinus. The sequence goes on along the minus strand of JAFSJZ010000097.1, from coordinate 1,082 downwards.
GGAGGGCGTGAAGGATGGGAAAGGAAAGATTCTCTTCTTCACCTCGGGCACGACCGACCGCTCCAAGGCCGTCGTGCTGACGGATCACAGCCTGTGCCAGAGCGCGTGGAACGGCTCGCAAAAGCTGCCTCTCGCGCCGGAGGATACGCTGCTGTGCATGCTGCCGCTGTGCCATGTGTTCGGCTTTGTCTGCGGCCTGATGTGGGGCCTGAGCTGCGGGAGCTGCGTGGCGCTCGGCCGCGGGGCGCGGCATTATCTGAACGACTGCAAGTTTTACGAGCCTACGGCGGTCTCCGTCGTGCCGATGCTGCTGGGCTTTCTCATCAAGCAGCGCTGCATCAACCCCGAGCTCAAGCTTGTGCTCGTCGGCGCGGGCGACTGTCCCCCGGCGCTGCTGGGCGCGGCGGGCGCGATGGGGCTGCGCGTCAGCTTCGGCTACGGGCTGACCGAGACCAGCTCCGGCGTCGCGATCTCCGTGAAGGGCGACCCCTTTGCGATGGAGGTCTGCCCCGACGATACGATCACGATCGCCGAGGACGGTGAGATCCTGATCGAGGCGCCGACCTGCATCATGCAGGGCTATTACAAGCGGCCCGATGCGACGGACGCCGTGCTCAAAGACGGCGTGCTCCACTCCGGCGATCTCGGCATGTTCGACGAGAACGGACTGCTGCACATCACCGGCCGCAAGAAGGACATGCTTGTCCTTCCGGACGGCACGAAGATCTTTCTGCCGGAATACGAGTCCGCCCTGATGGGCCTGCTCGGCCACACGGAGCTGGCCGTCACGCTCCTCAAGGACCGTCCCGCGCTGGTGTACAGCGGCGCGGGCGATGAGAAGAGCATCCGGGAAAAGCTCTTCGGCATGATGCGCACGCTGCCGCGCGACCAGCAGATCGCGCAGATCATCTTCACGGACGAGCCCCTGCCGCGGACGGCGACGGGGAAAATCAAACGCTGGGAGCTCCAGCAGAAAGTGGGTGCGGAACCATGACCAGACAGGACGTTCTCGACCAGACCAGGCAGATCATTTGCGACTGCTTCCCCGATCTCAAGGACGTTGATCTGCAGGAGGACAGCGT
>JAFSJZ010000096.1 GCA_017449185.1 Oscillospiraceae bacterium | reverse complement strand
TTCTCCGGCAAGGATCCGACGAAGGTCGACCGCAGCGCGGCCTACGCCGCCCGCTGGGTGGCCAAGACCGTCGTGGCCGCCGGTCTGGCCGAGCGCTGCCAGGTGCAGCTGGCCTACGCCATCGGCGTGGCGCATCCCGTGTCCGTCCTCGTGGAGACCTTCGGCACGGGCATGGCGGACGACGCGCGGCTGGCGAAGGCCGTCGAGCAGGTCTTCGACCTGCGCCCCACGGCCATCATCCGCGACCTCGAGCTGCGCCGCCCGATCTACCGTTCCCTCGCCGCCTACGGCCACATGGGGCGCGAGGATCTGGGCGTGAAGTGGGAGGACACTTCCCGCGCCGCGGCGCTCAAGGCCGCGCTGGAGGCGCTGGAATGAGACGCTGCGTGATCATCGGCGGCGCGCCGATCGAGCGCTCGGAGGAGATCCGCGCCTGTCTGCGCGAGGACGATTTCTTCATCTACTGCGACTGCGGCCTGCGGCACGCCGACGCGCTCGGCAGAGCGCCCGACCTGATCGTCGGCGACTTCGACTCGCATGAAAACCCGCACGCGGCGGTCGAGACGATCGTCCTGCCGCACGAGAAGGACGACACCGACACGTATTTCGCCGCGAAGGAGGCGCTGCGCCGCGGCTTCCGGGATTTTCTGCTGCTGGGCGCCGTCGGCGCGCGGCTCGACCACACGCTGGGCAACCTCGGCCTGGCGCTGATGCTCGACGGCGCGGGCGCGAAGGCCCTGATCGTCGACGACTGCTCCGAGATGGAGATCGTCTCCGACACGGCCGAGGTGACGGACGCCTTCCCCTACTTCTCGCTCGTCAATCTCGACGGCTCGGCAGGCAAGATCACGGTCACGGGCGCGAAATACCCGCTGTTCGATGCCGCGCTGCCCTGCGACAGCTCGCTGGGCGTGAGCAACGAGCCGCTCCCCGGCCAAACGGCCCGGATCCGCGTGGGCGAGGGCCGCGTGCTGCTCATCCGGGTACGCAGAGCGCAGATCCCTTGAAAACAAAGAAGACGGTGAAACTTTCGTTTCACCGTCTTTTTTATTATGCGGAAAAATCAGTCGAAGATCTTCTTGTACGCGGGGGCGTCCCACATCGCGGCGCAGGCGGCCAGCGAATAGAAGGCCTGCTCCGGATCGTCGGAGCGCGAGGTGATCGCGACGGGGATCTTCGCGCCGACGAGCACGCCGCAGCCCTTGGCCCCGGCGTTGTGCTGCAGGACCTTGACCATCACGTTGCCGGTGGCGAGGTTCGGCACGACGATGCCGTCGAACTCGCCGCAGCAGTCGCAGTCGTAGCCCTTGAGGCGCGCGGCCTCCTTGCTGACGATCAGGTCGTAGGCGATCGGGCCGACGAGGTTGCAGTCGGCGATCGGGCGGGAGCTGTTGTTCTCGCGCACCATGGTCTGGTCCTCGACCGTATCGCGCATCTGATAGCTGGGCTTCTCGACGAGCGCGAGCAGCGCGATGTTCGGATGATGAACGTCGAAGGCGTTGAGCGCCTTGACCATGTTCTTCACGACCTGCTTGCGCGCGTCCATCGGCGGGTTGATCAGCAGCGTCACGTCCGAGATCGCGAGCAGACGCTGCATCCCCGGCACCTTCAGGAACACGACGTGCGTGACGAGCGTGTCTTCCTTGATGAGGTGGTTGGACTTGTTCAGCACGGGCATGAGGAAGTCGCGCGTGCTGGAATTGCCGCGCATCAGGCAGTCGGCGTCGCCGGAGTTGATCATCTCGATCGCGAACTGGATCGAGCTGTCGCCGCCGGAGGCGTCGATGACCTGTACCTCGCGCGCGGACTCGCCGATGGCGTCGAGCACGGCGCGGATCTTGTGCTCGTTGCCGACGAGGATCGGCTCGACAAAGCCGGCGTCCTGAGCCATGAAAGCGCCCTTGACGATGTTCTCCGCGTCCGCGGCGGCGATGACCACACGCATCGGGCGGTCCACGCCCTTGGCCTTTTCGACGATGCCCTCAAAGCCGGTCAGATATTTTTCGTTCATGATGGCAGTCCTCCTTGAGCTGTATTCTCCGTTTTATCCGCACGAGGCGGCTTGTTTACCCTGCTATTTTATCACAAGGCCTCCGCAACATACAAGCACCCGGGCAAAGTTTTTTGCGCCTCCGCGTTGTCAATCGCGGCCTCTTATGCTATCTTAAGGACGAATGGAGCGATGAACATGGATCAAAAACCCGCGCCCGATACGATCGAAACGCCGCGGCTGCTGCTGCGCAGGAGCCGCATGGAAGACTGGCGCGATCTCTACGAGATCATCTGGTCCCGCCCGGAGGCGGCGCGCTGGATGTTCTGGTCCCCCACGGCGGACGAGGAGAGCGCCCGCGCGCGCATGGAGCGCACCCTTGCATGGGAAAAAACGCACCCCTTCAAGTACACCGTCGAGGAAAAGGCGAGCGGCCGCGCGATCGGCTGGGCCGGCGTCGAGCCGCTGGAGGACGGGGTCTGGGGGGAGACGGGCGTTGCGCTCGGCCCGGACTTCTGGCGCCGCGGCTACGGACGCGAGATCCTCTCGGCGCTGTGTACTTTCTGCCGCGACGAGATGGGAGCGGAGCGCTTTGTCGCCTGCGCGCGCGAGCAGAACGAGGCCTCCAACGCGCTGATCCGCGCCTTCGGCTTTGTCTTTGACCGCGGCGAGGAGCTCGTCGACGAGCGAGACGGCGAGGCCTATACGATGCTGTATTATCACAAGGATCTCCGCTGAGCCCCGATGCGCGGGGCGGCGGGAAGGGAGAGGAACGAACATGGAAAAGACCTTTCACGGCACAGATCTGCACGCCCTGCTGAAGCTCCGCGGCGCAAAGAGCTACGGCGTGAGCCTGGCCCTCGCCAAGGGCGGTGAGCTCGAGACCTTCTGCGCCGGCAGCGGACGCTTCGGGCAGGACTTTCCGGTAGAGGCGGATATGCTCTTTCAGGCGGCGTCCGTCAGCAAGCCGATGTTCGCCATGACGCTGCTTCGCTATGTCGACAAGGGCCTCCTCGATCTCGACGCGGACGTTTCCGGGGTCGTGCCGGAGTTCGCCAAGAGCCCTCTGAGCTTCTCCGCGCTGCTGAGCCACACCGCGGGCTTCAACGTCCACGGCTTTCCGGGCTACCGCGCGGATCACGCGCCTCTCACCTTGGAGGACGTGCTGTCCGGACGCGGGAACACGCCGCGCATCCGCAGGATCAAGCCCTGCGGAAAGCAGTTTATGTATTCCGGCGGCGGGATCACGCTTGCACAGCTCGCGTTTGAGCGTCTCACGGGAACGACGCTGCGCGAAGCCTTTGCCGAAGAGATCGCCGCGCCCCTGGGTCTCGAGCGCACCGGCTTTTTCCAGCCGCTGGACGGAGATCTGGTATCCCATGCCGCCTTCGGCGGCCGGCTCGCGTACCGGGAGGACCCCGCGCACGGCTACCATTATTATCCCGAGCACGCCGCCGCGGGCATGTGGACGACGCCGACCGAGCTGACGAAGCTCGGCCTCGCGCTGTCGAGGAGCGTCCGCGAGGGCGGCCTGCTGAAACAAGAGACCGCGCGGCGCATGGTGACGCCGGTGCTGGACGGCTACGGCCTCTGCATCGGCCGGGACGACCACATCCCCGACCAGGTCTGCCATACCGGGGGCAACGAGGGCTTCATCTCCTACTGGACGCTCTCGCTGACGCAGGATCTCTGTGCGGCGGTGATGTTCAACGGCTCGAACCGCCTCAACGACGCCGTCAGCGGCGAGCTGTTCGGCTTCGTCGACCGGCTGATCGAGGAAGAAAAGGAATAAACGCCCGCGATTCTGAAGCATGAACAGAGAAAGTCCGGACTGTTTTTCAGCAGTCCGGACTTTTCGTATCCCGGCGCGAAAAAACTTTTTCGATTTTTTCAAAAAACCGCTTGACAAGTATATCGAGGTGTGATATATATTATATCGAACTGCGATACATCGAGGTGAAATACATGGACAACAGGATCGAACGGGTGTACGTGCCGATGACCGAGACGGGCTTTTACATCCTCTACTGTCTGCAGACGCCGCAGCACGGCTACGCGATCTCCCGGCAGGTGGAATGGATGACGAACGGCGAACTCACGATCGGCGCGGGCACGATGTACGGGACGCTCTCGAAGATGGAGAAGGACGGACTGATCGTCTTTGAGCGCGAGGAGGAAAAGCGCCGGCTCTACCGCATCACGCCGCTTGGCGAAGAGGTGCTGGATAAAGAATTGCGGCGCATCGAAAGACTGTATCGAAACAGCAGAGGGGAGAAATACGATGGCTGAAACGGCAACTATCATCAAGGTGTTTACGATTGCGGATTTCAAGGAAGAGGAAGTCTGGCTGCGCGAGCGCAGCAGCGAGGGCCTGCATTTTCTGCGCATGATCGTGCCCTGCTTCTACATCTTTGAAAAGGGCGAGCCGCGCGACGTGATCTACCGTCTCGACTACACGAGCCACGCCGAGGACCGGGATTACCAGACCATGCTCAGCGAGTTCGGCTGGGAGAACTGCGGGCGCTGCGCGGGCTGGATCTACTGGCGCAGGAGCGCCGACGAGCTCGCCAGCGAGGCAGAGGGCGAGCTGTTCTCGGACGACGAGAGCCGTCTCAATCTGGTGAAAAATGTGCTCCTCACCCGCATGCTGCCGCTGCTGCTGATCTTCTTCTGCTGCGTGCTGCCGAACCTCGTCCGCGCGATCGACGGGGAGCTCTTCGGCGCGTCCGGCTTTTTCCTCTGGTTCTTCGGGATCATGTTCGTGCTCTACGTCTATCTCTTCATCCACTGCGGCGGCAAGCTGCTGCGGATGAAGAAGGAGCTCGAAGGCAAAGAATAACACACATCGCTGCCCGTAGGGGCGGCCTGAGGGCCGCCACTTATTATTTGCGCTTTGTTAACATTTTCATCATCCGTTTATTCTATATTGTCGACTATAGGAAGTTTTCCGTCAAATTCCAACGAAACCGGAGGAAAAGACATTGAGCAATCTCAAAAACATGCCCGCTGCGGGCATTGTGGTGATCGTGGTGATCCTGGCGCTCTTCGCGCTGGCGGTCGCGCTGCTGTTCTATCTCTCCGCGCGGTACCGCCTTCTTGCGGGCAGAGCGAAGGGCGACGGCGGCGACGAGACCGGGCGCGGCTTCCGCGCGCTGCTGCTGGAGGAGTATACCGCCGCCTATAAGAAATTCGGCGCGGACGTGAACACGCCCGCCATCATCGACGACGTGATGGGCCGCAAGCTCTCGGGTCTGCTGCTCTGCGAGCGGTATCTGAACAACGCCGTCTCTCTGTTCGTCACGCTCGGTCTTTTCGGCACCTTCCTGGGCCTGAGTCTTGCGGTCGCCTCGCTGACCGAGCTGATCGGCTACTCCAACACCTCCGAATGGCTCAGCGTGCTCGACAGCGTGGGCGGCGGGCTGCTCAGCGCGCTCTCCGGCATGGGCGTGGCGTTCTACACCTCGCTCGTCGGCGCGGGCTGCTCGATCCTTTTGACGATCCTGCGCACGATCTTCAACCCCCAGACCGCGCGTGAAAAGCTCTCGACACGGCTCGAGCTCTGGCTCGACGCCGAGGTCGCCCCCCAGCTCGCCGGCATGACGGCCCGCAGCGACGCGTCTCTCGTGCGGCAGATGATCGACGCGATGAGCTCCGCCGCCTCCGAGGTGCACAAGGCGCTCTCCGCCGCGGCCGAGAGCTACAGCGCCACTACGGCCAAGGCCGCCGCGAGCTTTGCAAAGACCGTTTCGGTCTGCGACACCGAGGTCGCCAAGTTCAACGCCGCCGTCGCCACCTTCAAGGAGGGTATCCACGACTTCTCGGAGGTGGATTACAACCTGCGCGGCAGCGTCGAACGCATGGATCTCGCCGTGCGCGATCTCTCCGGGGCGATGCGCGAGATCAATCGCCGCATGGGAGGAAAAGCCGAATGAAACGGACTTACGCGGGACGCAGCAGCGCCCTCGCGGCCTCGTCCGAGGGCGAACAGGGCTTCTGGCCGTCCTATGCCGACATGATGTCGGCCGTGGCGCTGATCCTGTTTTTCCTGATGCTGCTGAGTTACATCCAGAACCTCATCACCGGCAACGACCTGCAGAACACGCAGGAGGTGCTCGCCGAGACGCGCCTGACGCTCTCCGACACGCAGACGCAGCTTGATCTGACGCTCGCGCAGGTAGAGGAGGCCACGAACGAGCTCGACCGTGTGACCATCGATCTCGCCGAGGCGCAGCTCACGCTCGACGAGCAGAAGGGCAAGCTTGACGAGCAGAACGCGCAGCTCGCAGAACAGAAGAACGAGCTGGCCGCGCAGGACAAGCTCCTGGCCGACCAGAAGGCGCTTATCGGCGAGCAGGAGCAGTATGTAAAGGCCGCGAACAAAGAGCTTTTGGAAATGCGCAGCCGCATGCAGACCATCGCGGTTCTGCGCCTGTCGATCCTCGAGCAGATCCGCGACAGTGTCGTGGCCGTCATGGGCGACGCGAGCAAGGTCTCGATCGGGGACAACGGTGCGATCGTGCTTGACGAGGGCGTGCTTTTCGACTTCGGCTCCTCGGCCATCAAGGCCGGGGCACGGCCCACGCTCGACAGACTTGTCGAGGTGTTCAAGAGCTTCCTCTCCGACAGTGAAAACGCCAAATATGTCGACAGCATCATCATCTCCGGCCACACCGACTCCATCGGCTCGGACGCGGAGAACCGCGAGCTGTCCACCGACCGCGCCAACGCCGTGCTGAACTATCTGCTCACGGCGGACAGGGGCTCGCTGAACAAGTACGCGCAGTACTTCTGCGCCGCGGGCTACGGCGCGACGCGCCCGGTCGCATCGAACGAAACCGACGAGGGCCGCGCCCAGAACCGCCGCATCGAGATCTCGATCACGCTGCGCGACGACACGATCATGGACATCGTCGAGAGCTATCTCGAGCTCGACCTTCCCTCCGGCGCGGATTCCTGATCTCGTCCGCGTGCGCAAAAAAGAACTGACCGCTTTTTCCCGGTCAGTTCTTTTTTCTTGCCTTATTCGTATTCGCTCCCGCAAAACGCGGCTTAAACAGTTTTGTTTGGGCGATTTGGCACAGATTATTCTGTTTATCCGTATTCTCCGTCGGATATGCGCTGTCCGGTTTTTTGTTGCCGACATGCTGCCGGGATCCTTTGCAAACAGCGGCGGAAAACTCTCTCCGCCGCTGTTATTTGTGTTTTCACTAGAGTACAAAATCCGTGCATTTTCCATGCTTTCATACCGAAAAAGCTTATTGAAACCGCGCCCGCATCCCTTCGAAGGATCGGCGGGTCCCGCGAACAGCATGCTCTTTTGCTCGACAGCCATATTTTGCAGGCAGAAAACCTTTGATATTTTATTTGCTGCAGTTGTCTAAAAACATTGTTATTTCGTCGCGTTCGTGGTATCATTCATTCTGTATAAGTATAGCCGCAGCAAATCTTCATCAATCTTTTGGGCGAGCAGACGGATCCCAAAGACGGAGACTGAAAAACGGTTTCCCGGGAAAGAAAATACTCTTTCAATCACGCTGCAAGACAAGGAGAACGCCCGTCGATGCTTACAGTCAAAGAAATCGGCTTCTCGGGAGAGGCTCCGGAGGAGATTCGAAAAAACGATCAGGCGTTCTGTGCGGGCATGTCTGTCGAAACGGACGATTCCCCTGTCGTGATTTATTATTATTTCGATCTGGCCGATACGGATCATTTCTGCCGCAAGCTGGAGCAGCGTTTTCGCACGTCGGGTCACACGCGCGGGATCGAGTTCAAAAACTGGAACTGCTACAAAACAGAGCCCGGCAGAGACGGCGACATTTTCATTTATGACGCCATCGCCCTGTCGGCCCTGGCGGAAAAGGGGTATCTGCACCGGCTTCCTGAGATCATCGATACGGAGGATATGTTCAGCTGGACCATCGATAAAAGCAAGTTCCGGAAGAAGACCTACGGCATCCCGCTGATGATCTGTTCCAACGCGCTCATCTGCCGAAGAGAAGACGACCGCGGCGTCAGCAATATCACGGAGCTTCACGAAAACGTGGCCATCCCGATGCGGACGATGCTCATGTATTATTATCTGCAGGCCTTCTGCAACTGCCAGGATCAATCCGGGGGCTACAAAATGCTTGAGCATTTGGCGGAGCTGACGGGTGGTCGGGAGTTTCTTGACAAATCCTCTTTGGGCGATTATGACGGCGTCGAGCGCTTCAAGCGGGGAGAATGCCGATATTTCCTCGGATTCACGGAAAGTCTGCGCTTTTTCGATCCCGGCGATTACGTTGTCCGCTTTGCGAATTTTTCCGACAACGAAGAAGATCAGATGCCGCTGTTTATGGTGGACTATGCCTCTTTGGGCAATCATGTCCGGGAGGAAAAGCTGCTCGACTGTCTGGATCTGCTGGAGATCATGGCCGACGGACAGTTCATCTATGATCTGTGCGCACCGGAGGGCAGGCTCCAATACATGCTTCCCGCCTGCAAAGGCGTCTATCCCCGGCTGGCCCAACTGGATCCGCTGTACGATCAGCTGTATGAGATGCTTTTGCCGGAAGAGAACGGGGTCTTTCGTTACGGGGTACGCTTTTATGAGGATTTTTACAGAAAGAGCGACGATCTGCTGAAATCGCTGATGGAATCGGGCTGAATGCCCGAACGGGGATTTTTAAAGAAGGAGAAAACAAAATGAAGAGACTGATTTGTCTGCTCGTGTGCGCCGCCATGCTGTTCACGCTGGCAGCATGCGGCGCGGCAAAGCCCGCGGAGCCGGAGATCAAAGACTGGTCCCGGTCCGGCTATTTCACGGATGAAAACGACAACATGCTCTCCGTCACCTGGATGGAGGACATCGACGAACCCGGCTGGTACGTCGGCGTCATGGTCGGCGAGCTCATGGCAGACGGGACGCTCCCGCAGGAGGGCAATTCTCTGCGCGGAAATCTGAGTACCTGGGAAGAGGGCGCGGAGCCCATCACAGTCACCGTATCCGAGGAGGGCGAGGACGGCCTGCTGCTCGAAATCGAGGGCGGAGAGAGCTATCACTTTACCTCGTACGATATGCCGACAGCTTCGATCGTCGTCAATGTCAACACGGAGGGCATGGGCAATATCGACTGGGCCGAAGGCGACCAGGCGCCGCAGATCGATCCGGATTCCTTCTGCCAGTATGTTTATTTCGGCCTGGACGAGCCCAAAGTACACACCTTCGTCGCCCGGCCGCAGGCGGGCAATCTGTTTGTGAAGTGGACGAAGAACGGCGAGGTCTTTTCGACCGAGCCGCAGATCACGCTGCTGCTGGACGAGAGCGCGGACTATGCGGCTGTGTTTGAGGAGGACCCGGACTGGCAGAATCCCGTCATGAACTTTGTCGGGAACTATCAGTGCGACCGCGCGAGCGCCACGGTCGAGTGCTTCGGCTACGACGAGGCTTGGATCACGATCGAATGGGGCGGCAGCGCCTGGGAGTTTGCCCGCTGGATCATCGTCGGGCGTCTGGATACCGATACGCTGACCATTGAATACGAGGGCGCCAACAAATCCATCGTCACGGTCAGCGACAGCGGCGAGGAGAGCGCTGAGGACGTGTATGTGGACGGCACCGGCACGATCAGCTTCAACTATGAGGAGAACAGCTTCACCTGGCACGAGGATCAGTCCGAATACGGGATCGATATGCTGTTCGAGTGGGTCCCGGTGAACCCGGCCCCCGTCAGAGAGGACGGCGAGCGTTTCGAGACAGTCATCATCCTCGAAGGCATGGAGGAGACGGTCCGATACGAGCACATCATAAACCGGGCCCTCGGCTTTGAGATGGACTACGATTATGAATCCTTTGAGCGCTACAGCGACCCGGCGCAGGAATGCTTCCTTTCCGTCTGGGACGGGTCCGGGAACCCCGAGAACTTTCTTGAGGTGATGCCCCGTGCGGAGGACGCCGACACCGTTGCCGAAGCCGTAAGAGAAGAGCTTTCCGGAGAATATGACCTCACGGAGAGCACGCGGGAGCTTGAGAATGCGGGAGAGTGCATCTACATCGAGGCGTCCGTGCTCAAAGGCACCAACAACATGGCGCCTCATCTGCAGATAGTCTATATCATCCCGACGGCCGACGGCTGCATCGTTGCCACGGTACATTGTGCCGCTGAGGCCGCAGAAGGCTTTGCAAGGCGCTTCAACTATATGATCAACACCATCTCGGCCATATAAAGGATCTTATTAATTCATCATAATCACAAACACAGGAGGAACCAATCATGCTGAACATCAACAAGACCATCGAAAACGGGAAGGCCGTTTTCACCCTCGGCGGACGCCTGGACACCGTCACCGCGCCCGAGCTGGAGAAGGAGCTCAAGGGCTCGCTCGACGGCGTGAGCGAGCTGACGCTGGACTTTGCCGGGCTCGAGTACATCTCCTCGGCCGGGCTGCGGGTGCTGCTCTCCGCGCAGAAGATCATGAGCTGCAAGGGCGAAATGAAGATCAAGAATGTCAACGAGACCATTATGGAGATCTTTGAGGTCACCGGTTTCTCGGACATTCTGACGATTGAGTAATGTATAAAAATTACATAAACAGGAGGAAACCATCATGAAATCAGACATCATCCACATCGACAACCAGGGCGTGGGCTTCGAGGCTGCGCTGGAGCAGACGGGAAAGGTCGCCCAGTTCAGAGGGCTGGGCGAGAAGGAGGCGCTGCGCCTGCGGATCTGCGCGGAGGAAATGCTGGGTCTGGCCCGCAGTGTGACGGGCGAGATGGAAGCCGATTTCTGGCTGGAGAACGAAGGCAAGCGTTTTGACCTGCATATGAGCACCAAGACGGTGATGGACAAGGAGAAGCGTTATCATCTTCTTTCCTCCGCCAGTTCCCGGAAGAACGAGGCGGCCAACAGCTTCCTGGGCAAACTGCGCGACGCTTTTGAAGAAGCCATGCTGTCCGACGTGGACCACAGCCTTGACGAGCTGCCGGACGATGTCATCAAGGACATCTGCTACTATCATGCCGACGACCCCGAATGGGATCGTTACGAGCAGTCGATCCTGCGCAAGCTGGCCGATGAGGTCAAGATCTCCATCCGCGGCGGCACGGTCGATATGACCGTGACCAAGAACTTTGAATAAGTCAAGGGGGACAAAAACATGCTGAACATCAACAAGACCATCGAAAACGGAAAGGCCCTCTTTACCCTCGCCGGGCGTCTCGATACCACCACTGCGCCTGATCTGGAGAAAGAACTCAAAGCCTCTCTCAACGGTGTGAGCGAGCTGGTGCTGGACTTCGCCGGGCTCGAGTACATTTCCTCGGCCGGGCTGCGCGTGCTGCTGTCCGCGCAGAAAACCATGTTCCGCCAGGGCAGCATGAAAGTCATAAATGTGAACGAGACCATCCTGGAGATTTTCGAGGTCACGGGCTTCTCGGATATCCTGACTGTCGAATAAGAGACGCAAGCGGCATGAAAAGTGATGTGATCAAGGTCTCCAGCAGGGAAGACCGGACCGACATGGTGCTGGACCAGGCCGCTCGGATGGCGTCCGTCCAGAAGCTGTCCCACAAAAGCGCGCTGCACCTGAGGCTTTTGTCGGAGGAAATGATGTGCATGATGCGCGCCATTGCCGGAGACGTCGACGGGGAGTTCTGGATCGAAAACAACGGGCTGAGCTATGAACTGCATCTGCGCTGCAATACCTTCATGGATGAGCGCAAGCGCCGGATGCTGCTGGGCGCGTCGTCCAGCGGCAAAAACGAAGCCCATCGAGGCTTCATGGGAAAACTGCGGGCTTTCTTCGAGCCTGAGGAAGATCTCCCGCTTTTCTATAGCTTCAACCCGGACGGGACATACAGTGATATGGTTTGGTCCATGCGGTCCTATCAGAAGATGCTGCGTCAGTGCGTCGATCAGAACCGGGAGGGCGCCGAGGAAGCCTGGGACGAGCTGGAGAAATCCGTGGTCTCTCACCTGGCGGACGACGTCAGGGTCGGCATTCGCGGCAGCGAAGTAGAGATGACCGTATTCAGAAATCTGGAATAAGGAGGATCCTTCGATGACGATCTACCAGGAGAGAAACGAAAGCGCTCTGACCGTCACGCTCGAAGGCCGGCTGGACACAAGCACGGCGCCCGCCCTGGAAAAGACTTTGAAGGGCTCGCTTGATGGCGTTAATGAGCTGACGCTGGACTTCGCCGGGCTCGAGTACATCTCCTCGGCCGGGCTGCGCGTGCTGCTCTCCGCGCAGAAGATCATGAATCGGCAGGGCAGCATGAAGCTGAAAAACGTCAGCGAGATCATCATGGAGATCCTCGAAGTAACGGGCTTTTCGGAGATCCTGACTGTCGAATAAGCGAGGGAGAACAGATGAGAAAGACATTGGCACTTATTCTCGCCATCCTCCTGCTCTCGGCGCTCACGGCCTGCGGGCAGAAAGAAGCGACCGCGGTCGGCGGCTGGACTCTGACGGAAGACGCCGCGCTCACGGAAGAAGCCCGGGGTGCTTTTGACAAAGCGATGGAGGGCCTCGTCGGCGTGAACTACACGCCGCTGGCCCTGCTTGGCACGCAGCTCGTTTCCGGGACGAACTACAGTATCCTCTGTGAGGCGACTGTGGTCTATCCGGACGCGCAGCCCTACTACGCCCTCGTAACAGTCTATCAGGATCTGCAGGGCAAGGCGGAAGTGAGAAACATCGTCGCGCTGGATCTCGGCAGGATCGAAGAGACCGGAATGATCGAGGATTCCCAGCCGGCAGGCGGCCCGGTCCTCGGCGGCTGGACGGTCGACCGCGATTCTTATCTCGAGGTCCCCGACGGCGTGATGCATCTGGCCACCCAGGTCGTCGCAGGCACCAATCACGCGGTGCTCTGCAAGGGCTGGAAGCTGTGCTTCGTTTATGCAGATACGCAGGGCAAGACCGAGATCTTAAAGACGGTCCCGCTGGATATCGCCGCCCTGTCCCAGCCGCAGGCTTAAGCCGTCGGACGACGGATCAAAAACGGCGCCGGGCGGACGTAAGAGCGGTCCGGGCATAAGGAAAACGCGAAAAGGACGGAAGACGAGCCGTGAAAAAGGGAATGAAAATCAAAACGAAAGTGGCGCTCATGGCGATCGCCTTTATGGGTATCCTCACGGCCGTCATCGCCGTGGTCGGCTATAAGCTGTATCACGACAGCGTTATGGAGCGCTATGTCACGTATGCGGAAACGGTCCTGGAATACGCTTACCGGGCCAGCGAAAAATACGCTTTCGGCGATATGATCGCCTCGCGCGAGATGCCGGAGGGATATGAAGAATTCCGCTCCGAGCTCAACGAGATCAAGGACTCCTCCCGGATCGAGTATCTCTACGCGATCTATTTTGAGGATATCGACGATGTCCACAGCCTCCACTATGCGATCAACGCGAAAACGAAGGAGGAGCTGTCCACAGGCGCCCCCCTATCGGAGATTTACAGTTACATGGGAAGGCCCTGCGAGAAAGGAAGCTTCGAGGACGACACGCTCCTTACTCTTCATCAGGCGGTCAGGAGCGGCATGCGCGAAAGCGGCACGCTGGACGGCGACTCGTCGGAATACGGACATATGCTCAACGGCTACCGGGTCATATTCGACAGCGAGGATCGCCCGGTCGGCCTGATCTGCGTCGAGATCGACATCAACCGGATCAATGTCGGCCTGCATCACTATCTGCGCACGGTCGCGCTGATCGCCGCCGCGCTGACGGCTCTTGTGGCTTTCGCGTACATTTTCAACACCGATCGCTATCTGACCGGGCCGATCGAAAAGATTGCGAAGAGCAGCGATTCCTTCGTCCGGAAAATGCAGAGCAACGCCGATCCGTCCGAGCTCGACTTTGAAGCCGTGACCGTGCCGGGAAAAAGCAGCGGCGAGCTCCGTCTGCTTGCGGACAACGTAAAGAGCCTTGCCGACGGTGTTTCGACCTATATGACCAACCTGCAGACGGCGACGGCCGAGAAGGAGCGCTTCGGGACGGAGTTGGCCCTGGCCACCAAGATCCAGGCCGCCATGCTCCCGCATGTTTTTCCGCCCTTTCCGGAGCGGAAGGAGTTCGACATCTTTGCCTCCATGGACCCGGCCAAGGAGGTCGGCGGGGATTTCTATGATTTTTATCTGATCGACGACGACCATCTCTGCATGCTCATGGCGGACGTTTCCGGCAAGGGCATTCCCGCGGCGCTGTTCATGATGGTCTGCAAGATCATCCTGCAGAGCGTTGCCATGCTGGGCGGCTCTCCGGCTGAGATCCTGACCAAGACCAACGAGGCCATCTGCTCGAACAACGAAGCGCAGATGTTCGTTACGGTTTGGGTGGGGATTCTGGAAATCTCTACCGGGAAGCTGACGGCGGCCAACGCCGGACACGAGTATCCCGTGCTCAAAAAGCCCGACGGCCGGTTTGAACTGTTCAAGGACAAGCACGGCCTAGTGGTCGGCGCTATGGAGGGCATGGTTTACCGCGAGTATGAGCTCCAGCTCGAGCCGGGCAGCAAGCTTTTCCTCTACACTGACGGCGTACCGGAAGCGAACGACGCGGATAACCGGCTCTTCGGTATGGAGCGGATGCTCGCGGCGCTGAACGCAGATCCGGACGCCGTGCCCGAGCAGATACTGAAAAACGTCCGCGGTGCGGTGGACGACTTCGTGAAGGACGCCGAGCAGTTCGACGATCTGACCATGCTCTGCATGGAATACAGAGGGAAATAAGATGAGCGCATATCCTCAACTCGGCAAAACCGCAAAAGAGCGCCTCGCCGCTCTCTTCCCGCTCCGGCGGGAGGATCTGGGAGCGGACGCGCAGCTTTCAAAAAAGGGCATGGCCTTCACCACCGAGGCCTACACGGTCGAAGGGCTGGGACATCTGTGCATCATGCGCATGAACGCTATGCTGGGCCTGATGAAAATGGAGACCGTCGTGCTCTCTGCCACAGAAAAAGACCTGCCGCTGTTCAATCTGGACTGGGTGGGCGTCATGGGCAGGGAAACGCAGATGGCGGAGCTCTATGACACGCAGCTGGAGCCTCTTTCCGAGGACGCGCTCTCCGCCTTTGCACGCCTCCGCGACCGGGACGTGGAGCTGCCGGACTACAGTTCCGGCAAGGCGCACTGGTATGACGACATTCTCTATCCCTGCTCCTATGCCAAGACCGGCAAGGGCCTTACGCAAAAGCTCAACCGGGCGGCGCAGGACTATCTTGCCTGCTATCTGGAGCTTGCGGCGGCTGCCCCTGCCTGTGACGTGGAGACAAAAAAGGCGAAAGTGGAGAGCTTCGCGCAGACCCTGTTCCGGCAGGGAGGCCCCGCGGTCGATCAGGTCACAAAGCTTTTCGGCGAGGAAACGGCCCGCAGGCTGATCTTGCGGCATATGTACGGGATATAATTCCGGTCACCCGCAAAAAACCTGGGGCAAGAAAAGGAAGGAGACTGAGTCTTGGCAGAGAGCAAATCGCTGTTTGACGAGTTCCTGGCCCAGGAGGTACAGGACGCCAAGGGCCTGTACTTTCCCGTAAAAACGGGGATCCTGCGGCGCCTGCTCACAAGAGAGGCCTGGTGCGAGGACATGCATCCGAACCCGGAGGATGAGTTCTGCAACCCGAAGATCGGCCCGAATTACAGGATCATCTCCGAATACCAGCAGCAGTTCGTCGACGCCCTGAAGATCTCACAGCAGTATTACGAGGGCGAGCCGGTCGTCGTCGAGCGGACGCACCCGGACGGATACCGGATCATCAACGGGCATCACCGCTGGGCGGCCGCGCTGCGGATCGGACAGCCGAAGATCCCGGTCAAGGTCGTCAACCTCACCCATGAGGAGGACGTCAGGAAGATCCTCGAAAACTCCACGCACACAAAACGCGCGGCGCTCGACCTGGACGAGGTGCTCTTCCGTACGGAAGGGCCGCTTGAAAGAGCGCTGCCTTTCCCTTGGAACAGACTGTATCACGAGCGGCTTCGGCGCGGCACGCCGGCGCTGTTCCACTATCTTGCCAAAAACGGCTATGATATCTGGCTGTATTCCTCGAATTACTATTCCACCGACTACATTCAGAACTACTTCCGCAAATACCATGTAAAGGTCACCGGCGTGATGACGGCGATCGGCAAGCGGGCCAAAGCCTCCGGAGACGCCGGGAAAAACCTTGAAAAGCTGATCACGAACAAATATTCCTCTACCGTCCATATCGACAACGACATGGTCCTGCAGATCGTCAAGGGGACGAAGGACTTCCGGGAATTCCCTCTGAGCGGAGAGGACGACGCCTGGTCGCAGGAGG
Source organism: Oscillospiraceae bacterium (assembly GCA_017449185.1). Classification (GTDB taxonomy): domain Bacteria; phylum Bacillota; class Clostridia; order Oscillospirales; family Oscillospiraceae; genus Limivicinus. Next base: position 17,011 of record JAFSJZ010000096.1, on the reverse strand, counting down.
TCATGGACGCGATCGCGCAGATCGAACAAAGCGCCTCTGAGACCGAAACGACATGAGAGTATCCTTTGATCTGGACGAGGTGCTTTTCGTCTCGCCCGAAACGCACAAGACCGAGCCGCCTCTGATCTTCCCGCTGAGGATCCTGTATAAAGAGCGGCTCCGTCTCGGCACGCCCGCGCTTCTGCGACGTCTGCAGGAGCTCGGCTATGAGGTGTGGATCTACACCTCTTCTTTTCGTTCGGAGAAATATATCCGTCGGCTGTTTCGCTGCTACGGCGTCCGGCTGGACGGGATCGTGAACGGCGAGCGGCATCAGCGGGAGGTACAGAGCCGGAGCAGGACTCCGCTCCCGCAGAAGCTGCCGAACCGCTATCGGATCTCCCTGCATGTGGACGACGAGAGCGTCGTCTGCTCCTGGGGGAGACAGTACGGCTACAAGACCTATCAACTCAACGCGCAGGACGACGACTGGGCGGAGAAGATCATCCGCCGGGCCGAGGAGGTCAAGAACGTCGAGCTGCGCGCGCTGGAGGAGAGCCGGAACACAGACGGCTGAAAACCAAGGGTTACCGAAGAAAGAGGGATCCTTTTGAATACACAAAGCAAACAAAACAAGCTTTCGATCGAAGCCGCCGTCGAGAACCTCGACGCGGTGCAGTCCTTTGTGGGCGAATGCCTCGAAGCTCTCGGATGCTCCATGAAGGCGCAGATGCAGATCGATGTGGCGGTAGAGGAGATCTTCGTCAACATCGCGAGCTATGCCTATGCTCCCGGGACGGGAGACGCCACCGTGTGCGTCGAGCTCCCGGAGGACGGCAGGGCCGTGACGATCTCTTTTATCGACCGGGGGAAAGCCTACGATCCGCTGTCCAGAGACGATCCGGACATCAGCCTGCCGGCAGAGCAGCGGGACGTGGGCGGTCTGGGTATTCTGATGACAAAAAAGCTCATGGATGAGGTGAGCTATGAATATAAGGATGGACAAAACATCCTCACCATGAAAAAGAATCTGTGACGGAGGCGCGGGCATGACAGAGCAAAAGGCCAACGCCAAAATGGTCACCAAGCTGTTGTTCCGCCTGCTGCCGATCCAGATCCTTCTGGCGGCGGTAGGCTCGGTCAACGGCATCGTGTCCAGCTTCTTTGCCAGCAATTACGTCGGCGTCGACGCGATGAGCGCAGTCGGATTGTACGGCCCGCTCAATATGCTCCTTTCCGCGATCAGCTTGATGCTGGTGGGCGGATCGGTCATCCTGTGCGGGAAATACATGGGACAGAATCAGCAGGACAGGCTGCAAAACGCCTTCTCGCTGAATCTGATCCTGACGACGGCAATCTCTCTCGTGTTCGTCGTCTTTTATCTTTTCACCGCCCTGTTTGATCTGACCGGTTTTCTGACAAAAGATCCTCTCGTGCGGCCGATCTTCAACCGCTATTTACTCGGCCAGGCTGTCGGCGTGCTGCCGCAGCTGTTGGGAAGCCAGATCGCGGCCTTTCTCTCCATGGAGAACCGGGGAAAGCGGACCTTTATCGCAAGCCTGGTCTATATTTTCGTAAATCTGATCTTGAATTATCTGTTTGTCAAGGTCCTTAGCCTTGAGGCTTTCGGGCTTGCGATCGCGTCCTCTCTGGGTATGTGGATCTTCTTCGCGGTGCAGGCGCAATACTATATTTCCGGCAGCTCGCACCTGCGGCTGAAGCTCGGCGGGCTGGACTGGAAGGAAAGCCTGTCGATCATCAAAATCGGCATCCCGGGCGCGGTCAACAACGGCTATCAGACTCTGCGCGGCCTGACGGTCAACTGGCTGCTGACAGCCTTCGTCGGAAGCGTGGGCATTTCCGCTTTCGCCGCGGCCAACAATCTGCTGGCGATCGTATGGTCGATCCCCGTCGGGATGCAGGCGGTCTCCCGCATGATGCTCAGCGTCAGCATGGGCGAGGAAGACCGGCAGACGCTCACCGATGTCATGCGCGCCATGTTCCGGCGCTTCCTGCCGCTGATGTGCGGCGTCAGCGTTCTGATCATCCTCTGCGCCGAGCCGCTGACGCGCATCTTTTACCGTGATCCGGCAGAGCCCGTCTACATGATGACCGTCTGGGGCATCCGGATCCTGCCGCTGTGCATGCCGCTGGCGGTGATCAGCATGCATTTCCTCTGCTACGGGCAGACTTCCGGCAAGCAGGGGCTGGTGCATGTGCTCTCGCTGCTCGACGGCGTGGTCTGCGTGGCAGGCTTCACGGCGCTGCTGATTCGCTCTGCCGGGATGAACAGCGTATATATTGCCAACGTGCTGAACGGCATTGTTTCTGCGCTCGTCATCCTGGCTTACGCCTGGATGAAAAAGAAGCGTTTTCCGAGAAATATGGAAGAGCTCATGGTCATCCCCGACGACTTCGGCGCGCCGAAGAGCGAGCGCATGGATCTGAGCGTCAACAGCATCGACGGCGTTGTCAGCATCGCCGAGCAGGTTCAGAAATTCTGCCTTGCGCGCGGCGTCGACAGGCGGCGCGCCTATCTGGCGGGTCTCTCGATGGAGGAAATGGCGGGCAACATCGTGGAGCACGGCTTCGGAAAAGACGGGAAGAGTCACTGCGTGGACGTGCGCGTGGTACATAAAAACGACGACGTAATTCTGCGCATCAAGGATGACTGCGCGCCCTTCGATCCAAGCGAGCGGCAAAAGCTTGCCGAGGGCGACGACGTCACCCGCAACATCGGCATCCGCATGGTTTTCAAGATCGCGCGGGACGTGCAGTATCAGAACATCCTCGGATTGAATGTCCTGACGATCCGGATCTGAGAGTTTGGGAGGGATCCGTAATGAAACAGGGAAAGCAGATCCTCATCCTGTGTCTGGCGGCGATCCTGCTGCTGACGTCCGCCTGCGGACAGAGGACGGCGAGAAGAAGCACGCAGGAGATCATCGAGGAGATGGTCGTCGATTACGGCAGCTACGGCGACGAGGCCGATCGGCAGGTCAAGGCGCTTTTGAAGGAGCTGAAAGCCGCGGACAAGGACGCCGCGGCGCGCTGGGAGCGCATCATGGCCCTGTGGAAGAGCTCCCATACGGCGCTGACACTCCACTATGACGATCCGACGGCCGATCTTCCCGATACCGACGAACTGTGCTTTGTCGTGCTTGGCTTCCAGCTCAATCCGGACGGCAGCATGCGCGACGAGCTCCTCGCGCGCCTTACGGTCGCGCTGCGCTGCGCGGAGAGGTATCCGAACGCGCTGATCGTCTGCACCGGCGGCGGTACGGCGGCCGAGGACGAGACGGCCACGGAGGCCGGGCGCATGGCGGACTGGTTGATCGAAAGCGGCGTCGACCCCAAGCGCGTGATCGTGGAGGACAAGTCCCTCACCACGGCCCAGAACGCGATCTACACCTTTGATATTCTCGCTGAGCGTTATCCGCAGGTCCGGGAGCTGGTCATCGTCTCCAGCGACTACCATATCGCCACCGGGACGCTGCTCTTCGGCGCGGAAGCGATCCTGCGCGCTTCAAGCGCGGGAGAGGAAACGGTAAAGGTGGTCTCCAACGCCGCCTGGAAGGCTCCCTCCGGCACGCTCTCCACCATGTTCCAGGCCGGAGCGCTGATCGAGCTCTCCGGCGATGTGGAAACGGCCTTTGAGATCTATTTCGATACTTACGACATCCACGAGCTGCCGCCTCTGAAATGAGCTAAAGTCGATCTCTCCCCGTTCCGAAGCAATACAACTGAAAGGAAAAACGCCATGGCTGCCGAAAAACAAAACCTTCAGCAGATACAGGAGGCGCATGCCGAGCTGTATGACAGCGAAGCGGCGCTGTTTGACGGTATCTCCCTGCACGAGGACACGTCGGGGAAACGGCGGTTTCTTCTGGAACACTTTTCCTTTGACGGCAAAAGCGTCCTTGAGGCGGGAGCGGGCCCCGGCAGCATTTTCTGGGCGATGCCGGTCAGTGAGATGACGGTATGCGGCTTTCTGCTGCTTTTCATGCGAAAGAAGCAGTTTTCTGACACGGGTGAAGAACAACACTACGGGAGATGATAGAACATGAAAAAGCTGATCTGCCTGCTTTTGGCAGTCTGCATGGCGCTGTCGCTTGCCGCCTGCGGAAAAAAACCGCTACAGGAAGAGACCGCGCCGGAGGCCACGGCGCAGCCTTCGGCCGCAAGTGAGCCGGCGCCGGAAAGCGCACAGCCGTCGGCGGCCGAGGAACCGACGCAGGAAGCTTTGGATTACGGCGTCCCGGACAATTGGGCGTATTTTGAGCTCGGCGAGGATCGGGAGGTCGACGTCTTTCTGATCTGTCCGACCGTGGACACGAGAAGCGAGACGAACTCCTTTGACCTCAACGACAAGCTCAAGGGCAATTTCATCTATGCCCTCGATTTGGAACGGGGCATCTTTGACGAGACGGGGCGGCTCTTCTCTCCCTACTACCGGCAGATGTCCATCAACGCTTATACATTGCCGGAGGCTGAGCGCGAAAAAGCCAGGGAGATCGCCTATGCGGACATTTCCGCCGCTTTCCGCTGGTATCTGGACAACGAGAACGACGGTCGCGGGATCATCCTGGCCGGTTTCTCCCAGGGCGGAGAAATGTGCCTGGAGCTGCTGAAGGAGTACTACGGCGGCGATGGTGCCGAGGCACAGGCGCTGCGCGAGCAGCTGATCGCGGTCTACTCGATCGGCTGGATGGTCACGGAAGAGATGACCTCAGACTGGCCGCAGATCGTACCCGCCGCGGGCGAGACGGATACCGGTACGGTCGTCTGCTTCGACTGCGAGGACGGGAACGTGTCGGAGACGATCATCATTCCGAGGGGGATGAAAGCCCTGTCCATCAATCCGCTGAACTGGAAAACCGACAGTACGCCGGCAGATAAATCACTGAACCGCGGAGCGGTTTTCAAGGCGGGCGGCGAGCCGATCGGCGCGCTCTGCGGGGCCTATATCGGTGAAAAGGGCGAGTTGATCGTGACCGACGTCACGGCGGCGGATTATCCTCCCGGACTGGACATCTTCCCGGAGGGCGCGTATCACCTGTACGACTACATGTTCTTCTTCACCAATCTGAAGGAGAACGTCGCAGCACGCACAGCCGTCTGGATCGCAGGACAGGAACGGCTCGACGCCGCCGATGTAACGCTCTCGGACGACGCATCGGATTTTGTGCTGCTCAGCGAGGCCGTACCGGACGCGATTCTGGAGATCCGCTATTACTCTACTTATAATTTTGTCGGCGAGCGGATCGACGGCTATGAAGAGCCCCTGGCCTTTCTGACGCAGGAGGCGGCAATGGCGCTCCGGGAGGTCAGCGATGAATTGGTCTCCAAGGGTTATCGACTGAAAATATTTGACGCCTACCGCCCGCAAATGGCAGTGACGCATTTCATGAACTGGGCTTTGGATACTGAGGACACCCGGATGAAGGAATACTTTTATCCGGAACTGGAGAAGGACGTCCTCTTCCCGCAAGGCTATATCGCCGAGCATTCCGGGCACAGCCGCGGCAGCACCGTGGATCTCACGCTCTTTGACATGGTCACGGAAAGAGAAGTCGATATGGGCGGGACCTTCGACTACTTCGGAGAACTCAGCCACCCCGATTATACCGGGATCGCCGAGGAACAGTATGCCAACAGGATGCTTCTGCGCGAGGTGATGATGCGGCACGGCTTCCGGCCGCTGGAAGAGGAATGGTGGCATTTTACGCTTGAGAACGAGCCGTATCCCGATACCTATTTCACCTTCCCCGTCAACAGCGATTCCCTGAGGACAGCTTCATCGGAAGCCCCGGCGGAGGAGCAGCTTCTTCCCGCCGCGTAACGACTGTCTCCGCCTATCCTGAAAGAAATGAAACGGAGGTTTGATCCATGCAGGAGAAGATCGGCCTGATCACCCTGGATTCCGCCGAAGCGATCGGCCGCAGGGTCAACCGGATCCTGTCTGAGTGGCGGGGCGGGGAGAGCTTTCTGATCCCGTCGAAATGCCCTCGCTTCAGCAGCGGAGAAGGAAAATGCATCATCCAGGAGTCGGTACGGGACAAGGATATCTACATTCTGCTGGACGTCTGCAACACGTTGCTGACCTATCAGATGTTCGGCGAAGAAACCCGCATGTCCCCCGACGACCACTATCAGGATCTCAAGCGGGTGATCGCCGCCTGCGGCGGCCGGGCCAGGCGGATCACGGTGATCATGCCCTTCCTGTACGAGGGACGGCAGCACCGAAAGACGACCCGGGAATCTCTGGACTGCGCCGTGATGCTGCGGGAGCTGGAGAGCATGGGCGTTCACAGCCTGATCACCTTCGACGCCCACGACCCGCGGATGCAGAACGTGGTGCCGCTGATGGGGATGGAGAACATATCGCCAGCGCTGCAGTTCACGCAGGCGCTCCTGACGGAATACGAGGATCTTGTGCTCGACAGCGAGCATATGATGTTCATCGCGCCGGATGAAGGCGCGACCGGACGCGTGGTCTTCCTGGCTTCTCTCTTCGGCGTGAATATCGGCATGTTCTATAAGCGCCGGGATTATACCCGCATCGTGAACGGGAGCAATCCCGTGGTCGCGCATGATTTCTGCGGCGGCTCCGTCGAGGGGAAGGACGTCATCGTCGTGGATGACATGATCTCCTCCGGCGGCAGCATTCTGGATACGGCCCGCCAGCTGAAGGAAATGGGCGCGAAGCGCGTTTTTATCTTCTCGACCTTCGGGCTGTTCACCTCCGGGCTCGACAAGTTTGACGACGCGTTTTCCAAAGGCTGGTTTGACCGGATCTTCACGACCAATCTCGTCTATCAGCGGCCGGAGCTGCTGGACAAAGAGTACTATTTTTCCGTCCGGATGGACCGCTATATCGCCGCGATCATCGACACCCTCAACAAGGGGAGCTCGCTGCACGATCTGATCAGGCCCGCGGGCAGGATCCATCAGATGGTGGAGCTGTACAAGAACGGGAACTGACGCCGGATCGACCCCACAAGGAGCAGACGATGAAGACTGTAAACAAAAACGACCTCACGATGGATCCCTCCGGCTTCGTGCTGCTGGCGGATTTCGTGCCGCATATCGTGCAGGAGATCCGCTACTATTCCACCTACAATTTCATCGGCGAGCGGATCGACGGCTACGAGGAGCCCTGCGCGCTGCTGACGAAGGAGGCGGCCCGGGCGCTCAAGGCCGTCAGCGCCGAGATGTTCGTGCAGGGCTACCGTCTCAAGGTGTTCGACGCCTACCGGCCGGCCTGCGCGGTGAAGCAGTTCGTCCTCTGGGGCATCGAGGACCAGGACATCCGCATGAAACCATACTTCTACCCCGGGCTGGAAAAGCAGGAACTGTTTATCAAGGGCTATATCGCCAAGCAGTCCAGCCACAGCCGGGGCAGCGCCATCGACCTGACGCTGCTCGACATGAAGACCGGCAAAGAACTGGATATGGGCAGCCCCTTCGACCTGTTCAGCGAGGTCTCCCACCCGGATTACCGGGGCGTCACCGAGGAACAGTACGCCAACCGCATGATCCTGCAGCGCGTCATGGTCCGCAACGGCTTTCTCTCCCTCGACTGCGAGTGGTGGCATTTCTGCCTCGAAAACGAGCCGTACCCCGATACCTATTTCAACTTCCCGGTCTCGGCTGCATATCTGAGACGATAAACAAAGCATAAGAGCCCATGAAGAGATCCGCTCTGCGGATCTCCGGAGAACAGAACGAAGGTGCACTATGGACGAAACATTGTTCAGGAAAAAAAGCATGGATAGCGTAACGTCGCCGGAGACGCTCAGCGATTACCTCCGGGTGACCAGCCCCACGGTCTGGCTGATCCTCGCCGCGGTCATCCTGCTGCTCGCGGGGATGCTGGTCTGGAGCTCGATCGCCAGCATCGACAGCTTCGCCACGGGTACTGCGCAGGTAGCGGACGGCAATATGCGCATCCGCTTTGACGACCCTCAGATCGCCGAGAGTGTGGAGAGCGGGATGCTCGTCGTGGCCGGGAAGAGCGAGAGCCGGATCGCCGGCGTCGGAACGGACGAGAACGGCGACATTTTCGCCTCGGCCCCGACGGAGCTCGCGGACGGAGTTTACGCTGTCAAGGTCATTTTCCGGCAGACGCAGGTGCTCCGGCTGCTGTTCAACTGAGGGCGCGGACATGGCAAGAAAAAACGTTCGCAGCCCCCTGACGAGGGGCCGCGCCCGTGTGCCGGTCATCATGCAGATGGAGGCCCTGGAATGCGGCGCCGCCTCTCTCGCCATGGTGATGGCCTATTACGGGAAATGGGTCCCGCTCGAGCAGGTTCGCCTGGACTGCGGGGTCTCGCGCGACGGCTCGAATGCGAGAAACATGCTCGTGGCGGCAAGAAGCTACGGCTTCGAGGCGCAGGGCTTTCGCTGTGAGCTCGAGGCGCTCCGGGGGGATATCGCCCTGCCCTGCATCATCCATTGGAATTTCGATCACTTTGTCGTCCTGAACGGTTTTCGGGGAAACTGCGCGTGGATCAACGACCCCGCGAGGGGCGAGGTCAAGGTCCCGATGGAGGAATTTGACCGGTCCTTTACGGGCATTTGCCTGCAGATCACGCCGGGAGAGGGCTTTGAGCCCTCCGGCAGGCGGAAGAGCACGCTCGCCTTCGCAAAAAGCCGCCTGAAGGGAGCCGGCGCGGCAGTCGCCTTTGTGCTGCTCTCCACGGCGATCGGCTATCTGTTCGGGATCATCAACCCGGCGTTTTCGCGCTTTTTCATGGATCGCCTCCTGACGGGAGAAAACCGCGAGCTGCTCTATCCCTTCCTGGGTCTTATGGTCCTGATGGGCCTGGCCCAGGTGATCACGGCCTGGATCCAGGCCGTCTACGCCCTGAAGATCAACGGCAAGATGGCGATCGTCGGCAGCAGTCAGTTCATGTGGAAGATCCTGCGCATGCCGATGGAGTTCTTCTCCCAGCGTCTCGCGGGCGATATCCTGCAGCGGCAGGGCACGAACGCGGCCATTGCCTCAACGCTCGTCAACACGCTCACGCCTCTGCTGCTCAACACCCTCATGATGATCGTCTATCTCGTCGTGATGCTGCGCTGCAGTGTGCTCCTGACGATCGTCGGATTGGTGACGATCGTTCTGAACCTGCTGGTCTCGCAGCTGATCAGCGCCAAACGCGTGAACATCACGCGCGTGCAGCTGCGCGACTCCGGCAAGCTCGCCGCGGCGACGGTCTCCGGGATCCAGATGGTCGAGACCATCAAGTCCAGCGGCGCGGAGAACGGTTATTTTCAGAAGTGGGCGGGCTATCAGGCCTCGGTCAACGCGCAGAGCGTCCGCTTCGCCCGGCTCAACCGGTTCCTGGGCATCATCCCCTCCGCGCTCTCCGCGGTCGCAAACGCGCTGGTGCTGATCCTCGGCGTGCTGCTCGCCATGCAGGGGAAATTCACCCTGGGCATGATCATGCTCTTTCAGGGCTTCCTGAGCTCTTTCATGGCTCCTGCGATGACGATCATTTCCGCCGGGCAGAACCTGCAGGAGATGCGCAGCGAGATGGAGCGCGTGGAGGACGTCATGCAGTATCCGACGGATCCGAACTACAGCGACGCGCCCCTGTCGGAGGAGGAAGACTATTCCAAGCTCTCCGGCGAAGTGGAGCTCAGAAACGTCTGCTTTGGCTATTCCCGCCTGGGGCAGCCGCTGATCAAAGACTTTTCCATGCACGTCCGGCCGGGCAGCCGGGTCGCCTTCGTCGGGCCCTCGGGCTGCGGGAAATCCACACTCTCCAAGCTGATTTCCGGGCTCTATCAGCCCTGGAGCGGCGAGATCCTCTTCGACGGCAAGCCGATCGAGAGGATCGACAGAAGCGTTTTTACCGGCTCGGTCGCGGTCGTCGATCAGGACATCGTGCTCTTTGAGGACACGATCGCAGACAACATCAAAATGTGGGACGGATCGATCGAGGATTTCGAAATGATCCTCGCCGCGCGCGACGCCCAGATCTACGACGACATCATGGCCCGCGAGGGCGGCTTTTCCGGAAAGCTCGTCGAGGGAGGCAGGGACCTCTCCGGCGGCCAGCGGCAAAGGCTTGAGATCGCGCGCGTGCTGGCGCAGGATCCCTCGATCATCATCATGGACGAGGCCACCAGCGCGCTTGACGCCAAGACGGAATACGAACTGGTGAAGGCCGTGAAGGACCGCGGCATCACCTGCATCGTCATTGCACACCGTCTCTCCACGATCCGCGACTGCGACGAGATCATCGTTCTCGACCACGGCCGCGTCGTCGAGAGAGGGACTCACGAGGAGCTCATGGCGCTCGGCGGCGCATATACCGAGCTCGTCGCCAGCGACTGAGGGGGTGCGGAATATGGGTTGGTTTGACGAACAGATCCGTCAGCGCAAGCTTTCGGATCAGGAGATCTTTGAAGACTCCCTTTTCCGCATGGCCTCGGCGGTGCTCGGAAAGCAGCGCGCCGGACGGCTGGACGATGAACGCATCATCACGAAAGCGGCCATCGATGAGATCCTGAAATACCATCACTGTAAGAGCGTCGAGATCCCGGACGAGGTCCGTGATCTGGACGAGCAGATGGAATACTCTCTGCGCCCGCACGGCCTGATGCGGCGCAGCGTCAAGCTGGAAAAAGGGTGGTACCGGGACGCCTTCGGCCCGATGCTGGCCTTCCTTAAGGAGAGCGGCACCGCGGTCGCCCTGCTGCCGAAGCCCTTCCTGGGCTATTGGTTCCGCGATCCCGAAAGCGGCGAGAAGCTCGATCTGAACGCCAAAACGGCTGATCTTTTCTGCGAGGACGCGATCTGCTTCTATCGGCCGCTGCCTCTCAGGAAGCTCGGCATCCCCGACCTGATCGCTTATCTGCGGAGCTGCCTGAGCGTGGGCGACTATGTTTCCCTGTTCATCCTGGGCCTTGCCGCTACGCTGCTGGGCCTGCTGCTGACGAAGATCACGCGCGCGCTCACCGGCTTCGTGCTCGAGAGCGCGAACGTCTCCCTGCTGATGGGGACGGCCGCGTTCATGATCTCCGCGATCCTCTCTTCGCAGCTCATCGGGGCCGCCCGCGAGCTCATGATGGACCGCATCGAGATCAAGGCCTCGCTCTCGGTCGAGGCCGCCATGATGATGCGCGTTCTGAACATGCCCGCGAATTTCTTCCGGCGCCATTCCTCAGGCGAGCTCTCCAGCCGCTGCGGCGCGGTCAATCAGCTGTGCGAGCTGCTGCTGAGGAACGTCTTCTCCACGGCTCTCGGCGCGCTGCTGTCGCTTCTGTACATCACGCAGATCTTCCGCTACGCGCCCGCGCTGGTGGTCCCCGCGCTGCTGATCCTTCTCGTGAGCGTCGTCGTGAGCGCGCTCTCTTCCCTGGCGCAGATGCGCATCAGCCGACAGATCATGGAAAAGGGCGCCAAGGTGAACGGCCTGAGCTTTGCGCTGATCTCCGGCGTTCAGAAGATCAAGCTCGCGGGGGCGGAGAAACGCGCCTTCGCCAAATGGGGCCGCAGCTACGCCGAGGTCTCGGAGCTGAGCTATAACCCGCCGGTCCTTCTGCGGGCCAACGGCGCCATCACCACCGCGATCTCGCTCGTCGGCACGATCGTGATGTATTATCTCGCGGTGCAGACTTCTGTCACGCCTTCGGAGTATATCGCCTTCAACACGGCCTTCGGCGCCGTGTCGGCGGCCTTTGCCTCGCTCGCGGGCGTGGCGCTGTCCGTCGCGCGGATCAGGCCTATCCTGGAGATGGCGGAGCCGATCCTCAAGACCGAGCCGGAAGCCGCCGAAAACCGGGCCATGGTCACAACGCTCGGCGGCAGCATCGAGCTGTCCAAGGTTTGTTTCCGATACGGAGCGAACATGCCCTACGTCATCGACGGCATGGATCTGAAGATCCGCGCGGGGGAGTATGTGGCGATCGTCGGCTCCACCGGCTGCGGAAAGAGCACGCTGGTGCGGCTGCTCCTCGGCTTTGAGACGCCGGAGAAGGGCGCCGTGTACTATGACGGGCGGGATCTCGCCGGGCTGGATCTGCGCTCGCTGCGCCGCAGGATCGGAACGGTCATGCAGGACGGCGGCCTGTTCCAGGGCGACATCTATTCCAATATCGTGATCTCCGCCCCGCAGCTCGGTCTCGACGAGGCCTGGGAGGCGGCGGAGCTCTCCGGGATCGCGGACGATATCCGCGCCATGCCCATGGGCATGCAGACGATGATCTCCGAGGGCCAGGGAGGCATCTCCGGCGGGCAGAAGCAGCGATTGATGATCGCGCGGGCGGTCGCGCCGAAGCCGAAGATCCTGATCTTCGACGAAGCGACCTCCGCCCTGGACAATAAGACGCAGAAGCAGATCTCCGACGCGCTCGACGCGCTGAAATGCACCCGCATCGTGATCGCACACCGCCTCTCCACGATCAGGAACTGCGACCGCATCCTCGTGCTGGAGGGCGGGAAGATCATCGAAGAGGGCAGCTACGACGCGCTGATCGCCCAAAACGGCTTCTTCGCGGAGCTGGTGGCCAGACAGCGTCTGGACGCGTGAGGCGTTCGCGCGCATCGCACACGAAACTCGGAACAGACGAAAAGACAGAAAACGACAGGAGTGAACAACATATGGCACATCCTCTGATCGACAGGCGCTTTTACGAGGCGATCCTGCACTTTGAAGAGAGCGACGAGGCGCAGGAGACCTACTATCGGATCATGTCGTCGACCGTGGAGCGCAGAGGAAAGACCTATTCTGTACGGGATCAGATCCTGCGGGCCTACGCGATGCTGTTCTGCGATGACATCGGAGCCATGCCGGGACAGCTTGCGACGGCGGAGGACGTGGAGGCGACCGCCGATCGCCTGTACGTCGGGCAGATGGGCTTCGATCCGAAGCACTGGTATCGCATGCGGTACCATTTCCCCGTCATTGACGAGGACAATTACGAGCGCTTCGCGGCGCTGGTGATCGCGGATCTGAACGCAGGCCCTCTGCACGAGTCCGCCTCCGACGGCGAGGGGATGCTGCTCGTCGGAGAGCTCAATCCTCTGACGATGAGCGCGGAGGAGAGACGGAATCAGAAGCTGCGGACCGTGAGCGCCGGAGAGCTTCCCTCCGAAGGAGGAGAAGCATGAAGATCCTGACCGTGCTGAAAAACGAGCGGGAGATCCCGGCCCTCACGGAAATGCTGGGAAAATCGGCTCCCGACGCGGAGTTCCTCTGCTTCAGCAACCCGCTTCCCGCCCTGGCGGCGGCCAGAGAAACGGAGATCGACACCGCGCTGCTGGACGTGGAGCTGCCGGAGCTGGGCGGCGTGGATCTCGGACAGTATCTGCGGGAGCTGTACCCCTTTATCAATCTGATCTACCTCTCCGACGGGCCGGAGGGCGCCTATGACGCGATCCGGCAGCACGCCAGCGGCTACCTGCTCAAGCCCGCGGCGGAGGAGACTGTGCGGCGGGAGATGGACGATCTGCGCTATCCCGCGTCGCAGAAAAAACAGAAGCGTCTGTTTGCGCAGACCTTCGGAAACTTTGAGCTCTTCGCGGACGGGAAACCCGTCGCGTTCAAATACTCACGGACAAAAGAGATCGTTGCGCTGCTGATCAACAACCGCGGCGCGCAGACGACGAACGGAGAGATCATCGCAACGCTTTGGGAGGACGACGGAGACCCGGAGAAAAAGGCCTCGTATCTGTCCAATCTCCGGCAGGATCTGCAGAACACCTTCTCGCGTCTGAAGCTCAACGGGATCATCCTCAAGCAGAGGGGAAGCCTCGCGATCGCGACGGACCGGATCGAGTGCGATCTCTTCGACTGGCTGGAGAAACGGCAGGAATCCCGCTACCATTACCTGGGCGACTACATGAACCAGTACAGCTGGCCCGAGGTCATGCATGCGGAGCTTGATGAGATCAGCTGGTCCTTTGACGAAAAATAAAAGGGCCTCCGCCCATTCTTGGGATAAAGCCCCAAAAGTATAAAATCAAAAAAGCAGAAACAAGCGGCGTTCGTGTGACGTTTGTGTGATAATTCGCATGGTATCCTGTGCACAGAAAGCAGACGGGACGCCGCTTAAAATCCAATCAAGCGCCGCCCCCGCCGTACACCCCTGTCCCGCCGCCCGTGCGCGGCAGGGCAGAAAGATAAAAAAGGAAAGAGGAACAGAACATGAAGAACCAGAGATTCATCGCCATGCTGCTCGCGCTCGTCGTTGCGCTGAGCCTCGCTGCCTGCGGGACCCCCGCCGCTCCCGCCGCCGCCGAGCCGACGGCCGCCGGGACCGCACAGCCTGCCGAAAGCGCGCAGCCCGCCGAGGCTGCCCAGCCCGAGCCCTATCAGGCCGAAGCCCCGGCCCTCTCCGACATCGACACCCAGCTCACGCTGATCCATTCGCAGGTCGCTTATCTGCTGCAGGCGGTGGGCTCGCAGCCCTGGTACTATACCGTGACCGATCTCGATCACAACGGCAGCCTCGAGTTCATCGCGGCCTCCCAGCATCCGCAGGATCGTTCCACCAACCTGAAGATCTGGGAAGTCAGCAAGGACCGCAGCGCGCTCGTCGAGTGCAGCGTCAACAAGGACGCGGAAGAGTCCTTCCCGGACATCATGACGGACAGCGCGGACACCTTCCACGACGCCGCTTCCGACACCTGGTCTTACCTGTTCTATGACAACGTCGTGATTTCCGACAAGGACGTCTATACGAGCAAGAGCGCTTTCGATTTCAAGGACGGCGCCATCAGCTATCAGGCCTTTGCCATCGAGCACACCGTCGTTGAAAACAACGCCCGCAGCGTTTCCTTTATGGACACCGAGGGCAACGGCATCAGCGCCCACGCCTATCTTGACGCCGGCGTCGCCGCCTTCGCAAGCGCCGAGAGAAGCAGCACCGGCTTCGAGTGGCTGACCGTCAACGAGGCAAAGGATTTCACCCGCCTTGTCGAGAGCTACAAGGTCTTCATGGGCGAGCGCAAGCCCACCGAGAGCTTCCCGGTCCCGGCCCCCGCGGCCTTTGCCTACCCCGAGGCCACCCCGACCCCGACCCCGGCCTCTACTCCGGCCCCAACGCCCACTCCGACCCCGGATCCCGGCCCGACCTATCTTGCCATCACCAAGAATCCGACCAACGAGGACAGAAAGATCGGCAGCACGGCGAAGTTCGTCGCCTGTGCCAACGCCTTCGAGGGTCTGGAATGGATCCTTGTCTCCCCGGACGGTCAGTACTACTCGACCTATGATTTTGCATCCCTCTTCAGCGGCTCTGCCGTGAGCGGTATCTACAGCACGACTCTCTCCATTGAAAACGTGTCCGCGGATATGCACAACTGGGGCGCCTACTGCGTCTTCCGCTACAAGGGACAGATCGCAAGCACCAGCACCGCGTACATCAAGATCACGGATGCGGTCGAGCCCACGCCCGAGCCCCAGCCGCAGGAGCTGAGCTATTCCGGCTATATTTCCGACTTCGGCTATGACTACGTGACGGTGCACGTCGAAGGCGTGGATTACTTCACCGTCGACATGAGCAGGTGCCGCTTCGCCGCCGGCTCCGGCACGGAAATCTACATCGGCGCCCCGGCGACGGTCTACTGCAAGGCCGATACGGCCAGACGGCCCGAGGTCCTCTCCTGCATCATCGAGGGCAGAGAGCCCGCTCCCGCCCCTGTCGAGGCCTGCTCCAACGGCCGGGCCTTCCGCGAGCCGGACGGACAGCTCACGGTCGGCTTTGACGACGGCAGCTTCATCCGCCTCGTCGCCCCCGGCTCCGGAAACTACAGCATCCAGGTCTACGGCGGCAGCACGGACGATATCGCGATGGCCGGCGCCGGCTGCAGATGCTCTGTGTACTACCGCGGCGATCTGACGGCGGACAACGTCTACTTTGTTGAGGTCTACGTGGATATTCAGCCCGAGCCCGAGCCCGAACCCGAACCCGAACCGGAACCCGAACCCGAGAAGATCGAGTACAGCGTGACCGGCGTCGCCTTCCGCGAGCCTGACGGACGGATCTTCGTCGCCGTCGACGACAGTGACGAGACCTTCTATCTCCCGGGCAGCAGCGTCCGCGGATTCGAGCTCAAGGTCCAGGGCGGCAGCGCGGAGAACATCGCGATGGCCGGCGGCGGCAGCAGATGTGTGCTGTACTACTACAACGAACTGATCGAGCTTAACATCTTCAAGCTCGAGGTCTATGTGGAGACCGCCCCCGCCGAGGAGACCGCCCCCGCCGAGGAAGCCGCCCCCGCCGAGGAAGCCGCTCCCGCCGAGGAAGCTGCTCCCGCCGAGGAAGCCGCTCCCGCCGAGAACAACGGCTGACCCGATCTGTGTTTATCATCCGCGGGGCGCCCGCCCGGCGCCCCGCGACCGCTCGGACCGGGCTGAAAACAAGGTCCGGACGCGTTCGGACATCCCGAAAAACCTGTGTGACGGTTTTGTGACAGAGGCTGTGATAAACTGCAGCCGTAACCTGAAAAAAACAAACGGAGGTATAAAACAATGGCGAACGAAAAGATCATGATGAACGACGAGCAAATGGACCGCGTCACCGGCGGCACGATCCTTCCCTACCGCGTCCAGCAGGGCGACAGCCTCGCGGAGATCGCGAAGAAGTACAACGTCACCGTGGAACAGCTGCTGAAGTGGAACAACATCGAGGAGGGCGCCGTCCTTTCGGTCGGTCAGCTTCTGAAGATCAAGTTCTGATCCCCGGCAAACGGCGCAGGGGGAGAGGACGAACAAGCTCTTCCCCGGCCGGCGGCCGCGCACAGCGGCGAAAAAAACAAAGCAGCAAAACTTAACATTTGTGTGACGCTTTTGTGACGCTTCGTGTGCTATCATGCAGGTGTAAGCAAAAAACAAAGCGCAAAAAAATTAAAAACAAAAAAAATAAAAAGGAGAAAAAACAATGAAGATCGAAAAGCTCAACGACGAGGTCCTCGGCACGGTCGCCGGAGGCATGACCAACATCATGAAGGCCGCCTATGACGTGATGGATGGCAAGTACGGCAACGGCGCGGAGCGCAAGACGAAGCTCGAGG